>JAQBNX010000276.1 GCA_028288385.1 Spirosoma sp. | reverse complement strand
AAAAGGCTTCACTCAGCCCAAAATTATGAACCATTAAACTGAACAGTTTTATTGGACGCTAAAAGACCCGTTTTTAGCCACTTCCCTCCTTCCCGACTATTGTTCATTTAAACCTTCCAATAATTTGAGACAAGACCCAAGTGAATGAGGAGTCAAACAGTGTTTACATCCTCTGGCTTTGGACCCGTAGTGCGGTTCCCGCCGGGACGTACCGCTCCGATTCCAACTAACTCTACAGAAAAACCAGTAGGCTGAATAGCCGAGCCATGAGAATCTATACGCGGCTATTTAAAAACAGATAGACGTTATACTCGCCCAGTTCCGGAAACGCGAAGGGGGTCAGCGCGTGAGTCGTCAAAACGCAGTATTGTTGGATTTAACGATAAATTATACGGGGTTTAATAACGGGCCAGAATGGGTTTGCTACCGAACACGATCAAGTTTCGTAGTCTCAGCGTATGGTCCTTATCGGGGTTGAGCAGTTTCAGTCGCAGCGCATGTTGACCCGGAGCAAGTTGGTATTTCCACGTCAGGTCGTAGCGACGGCGGGTGAAACTAGCCGGTAAACGGGCCGTTTCCATCTTTTTCCCGTCGACAAACACCTCTACCTGACCCACGTAATTGCTTTCATACTCGTATTGGCCCTTTTGAACAAGAGGTCGGGCATCGCCACTGACGATAAATCCAATCCCTTCAAAGGTGGCGGTGTACTCATCGGTCAGGTCTTTGTTCACGCCGCGTTTTTCAGTGGGAAAATGCCCCGTAAAACCCTGTTCCAGCCGCACGGCTTTGGGCATTTGTATGGCAATTACAACGTTAGCGCCATTCACCTTACCGCCGTTACGTTCAATTACCTGAAGGGCGTGTTTCATGCCGATGCTATACACATCATTAAGCGACAGGGTGGTGTATTTGAAATCAATATCCTCGGCTTCTTTCAGACCCTGTTTCCAATAAGCGGGTATACTATCGTAGCCGAGCATAGTACCCAGAATCCCGCCCGCCGACGAAGGGTTACAGTCCGAATCCTGCCCAGCCCGGGTGCTGATCTGCATGGTCCTGGTGTAGTCGCCCTGTCCGTAGAGCAGGCCCAACACAATGTAGGCTGAGTTGATTTTGGCGTCGATGTTGTAGGGGGCAAATATGCCATCAGGACAGCCCACTTCGTCGGCCCATTTGCGCTGGATTTCCAACCAGGTCTGTTTCCAGTCGTTGGGGTACTTGTCATGCCACTTGATGACGTCGGCGATGCATTGGTAGAACGTACTTTGAGTGGGAATGGCTTTCAGGCTTTCACGAACCACGTAGTTAACATCGCTGGATACAAATGCTAGCGAATACATGGCCCCCACATACACTCCGCCGTACCAGCCATCGCCGTAGTTCATGATGTGACCGATGGGGTCGCCGATCTGAATGGCCGTGTTGGGCATTCCGGGCGCCATCAGGCCCGAGAAATCGGCTTCGATCTGAAAATCAATATCATCGGCGTGGGGGTTGTTGAGCCAGTGCCCCGAATCGGCCGCTTTCATGCCGTTAAGAATATTATAGCGACCTACCTGGTTGGCGTGCCAGAGCATATACCTGGCTTTGGCGAAGGCGTTGGCGTGTTCGCTGACGGGCGCATCGAGCCCTTTTTTCTCGAATACATCTACAAACGTCAGGTCCATGTACAAATCATCGTAGAGCCCTGGATTGTCAAGCATCGTCTTTTTGAGGTAGCCATCGTACCAAGGAATGGGCTGGTAATCATTCATCATGGTGCCGTTGAACTTGAACTCTGTTGGTCCACCGAAGGTGCATCCAATCAACTGGCCGGCCCAGCCCCCTTTTATTTTATCCTGCAAGATTGCCTTGGATAGGGTCACCGTCCCGGGTATTTTTTTAGGAGAGGGCGAAAAGGCCAGCAAAGCCAGAATAGGAAGAAAAAGTAAATTCCGATTTTTCATATTGTGTAAGTAGAATAGTCCTAATTAAACGGTAGAGTGATGATAGGTCTTCGGCTTATACAGTGGCCACAAAAGAGACTGCGAAGCGGCTGCCGTACTAATCAAAAACGCAATTTTGGAGATCGTTGTGATTGCCAACGGATTAACGCTGGCCGCAAACACGATATGCGCTCCCACAACAAATGAAGATCTGAAGCCGAAAAACACAATGCTGGTACCCTGCGCCAGCTCGGGAATTCCAGAAAAACAAGCAGGATATGCTGGTTGATTGACCGGTCGTGTTTTCTGTTTTAACCTGGGCTAGGCAGACCAGCAGCCTTTGGTCGCAAGTGATTCAGGTGGTAGACTGGTTATTGTAGGGTTGTTTAGGCGTAAGTTGATGTCCCTTCACAGGCATCCATCAGGCCTTTGATGTAGCCGATGCCAAACAGACTGCCTTTCATTTCGTAGCCCGCGTGTTCGTTGCCCTCGCCCGCCATCGTCGGTACGTGATCCGAGCGGATTGGTACGTTTAAACCCGCCCTGTAATATGCCTTCATGGTGGCGTACATGTCGGTGGGACCATTATCGTGAAAGGTCTCCCGGAAGTCGGCTCGAGTGCCCATTACATCGCGGATGTGGATAAAGAAAATCTTTTCGGATCCAAACTCCTGAATCAGCGCCGGGACATCTTCCTGCATCGTGGTGTAGGTACCCTGACAAAAGGTAAGCCCGTGGGCCGGACTGTTTGAAAATGACAACGCCCGCCGGACAGCCCCCGCTGAGGTTAGAATTCGCCCGATGCCGTTGAGTGGACTCATGGGTGGGTCGTCGGGGTGAAGGGCCATCTTCACGCCACTGGCTTCGGCAACGGGCATGATTTGTTCGATAAAATACTGGTAGTTATCCCAAATCTGGTTTTCGCTAAACGTACCATACGCTGATAGCGGCTCCCGTTGGGAAGCTTCGTAAGAAAAGCCACTCACCAACGCTCCGCCCCGTTCGGCAATGCGTGTGTGGGTGCGATACCAGCCCGTAGCCATGAAGTTATAGCACAGCAGGCCCACCCCCAGCTTCCCCATATTTTCCAGCATCCGGCAGTACCGATCAATAGCCCGCTCACGTCCGGCCAGCCCTAGCTTAATGGGCACCATATCGAACTGATCGCCCTCTAAGCCAACAATAGAAAACCCCTGCTGGGCGTAGATCTCCTGCGAACGCCGGAACGAGTCCAGGTTGTCAATGGCGGGCTGTCCGGTGAGTTCAGGGGCCAGTTTAACGATAACCTCCGTAATGCCCATTTGCTGAACCAGCGACCATTTTTCATCGGTTGTATGGCCAAAGAAAAGAAATGAAAGCGTCATGATTTTTGGTGATGGATCAGAAATAACCGCCTTTTTCGGTGATGGACCGCACGGTTTCGCCGTCGTTGACCCAGCCAAAGATCTTTTTTTCATTCTCCCTGATTTCCTCGGCCCGCACCAGCACCTCGTAAGCAATGTCGCGCGGCACGACCAGCACGCCGTCGATGTCGCCCAGCAGCACGTCGCCGGGCCGGATGGTCACCTCATCAATCTGGAGCACAATCTGGTAATGCGTAATTAGACACCGCCCCAGGCTCCCGTTCGAGATGCGATATTTGTAAAAGACGGGGAAGTCGACTTCCAGAATCTGATGCGTGTCGCGAATGCCTCCATCGATACAGGCCGCTTTTACGCCTTTGCCCTTAGCCGTTGCGGTCATTACGCCCCCCCAGAGCGTAGCTTTTTCATCCTTGCTCGTGTCCCAAATGACGAATGCATTTTCGGACATACTGTCCAGCATCTGGGTTCTGAATTCCATCTCGCCACTAATCATGGCGTTGGGTGCACTCTTGACGGTGAAGGCAAAGCCAGCTACCGTCCGGTACTCGCGCAAGGGGATGATGCGGTTGGGCAGGGCCTGATTGAGCAAACAGTGTTCCCGCAACACGTCGTTGACGGCACCGGTGTAGAGTTGCTCAAACCTAGCTAGCAGCTCGTCGTCCGACACGGGAAACGGTTGAGTGGAAACCCGTTCGCGATCGGCAATAACCGTTTCGAGATTCATCATCCCAACTTCCTTTTTGTACTGATCAACGCCGTTGTGGGTAACTGTCATAGTCGTATTCGTTTAAGAGTTAATTGTTTGTGGTTCAGACCCCCGAACTCGCTAGAAAGCCCCCATCTACGGGAACGATGATCCCAGTGGCAAACCCGGCGGCTTCGTCGCTGATGAGCCAGTTCATGCAACCAATCAGTTCGGGGGCTTCGCCGAAGCGTTTCATGGGCGTATGGCTCATAATGCGCTGGGCCCGGTCGGTTTCTGAACCGTCATCGTTAAACATGATTTGGCGGCTTCTCTCGTTAAGAAAAAAACCCGGTGCAATGGCGTTGACCCGTACCCCGGCCGGAGCCAGATAAGCTGCCAGCCACTGCGTGAAGTTGGCAATACCCGCTTTGGCCATGCCATAGGCTCCCACTTTGGAAAGGGGTCGGTAACTGTTCATCGAAGCAATGTTAAGAATGCACCCCCGCTTGTTGGCCGCCATATCACGCCCAAACACAAACGACGGAATCACCGTGCCCATCGTGTTGATGTCGATTACGCTCTGAAAAACAGCCATGTTCAGGTTGAAAAACCCCTTCACTGACCCCTCGTCCTGGAGTTCGCGCTCGTCAAATTCGGTGGTGTTGGTCAATGCGTCCATCTGATTGCCGCCGGCGCCATTAATCAGTAGGGTGGGGGCACCAAACTTGCTAAGCACCACCGTGTGGGCGGCTCGGACGGAGACTTCGTCCGACACGTCGGTGCTGACGGAAATGGCCAGACCGCCCGCGTTTTTGATATCCGTTTCGACCGCCCTGAGCTTGTCTAGGCTTCGCCCCAGCAGGGCGACCTGATAGCCCTGCCCGGCGAGGTTTCGCGCCATTTCGGAGCAGAGTGTGCCACCGGCGCCGGTAACGACGGCCACCTTTTCTGTATTAGTCATTGGATAACCAGTTTTTTGCATTTTTATAGGAAATAGCCTCAATGAGGTCCGCCAGCGGTTGGGGATCGTTCGGCAGGTGGCCTGTCTCCGCCCACCCACCGACAAGGTTGCATAAAATCCTGCGGTAGTAGTCGTGGCGGGTCATGGAGAAAATACTGCGCGAATCGGTCGTCATGCCAATGGCGGAGCTGAGCAACCCGTAGTGGGCCAGCGTAGTGAGTTGCTCGGTGATACCCTGCGCATGATCGTTGTACCACCAGGCCGGGCCAAACTGAATTTTTCCCGCTATGCCATCAGCCGAAAAAGACCCCGTTAGCGAGGCAAAGGCGGCATTATCGGCGGGGTTTAGCGTGTAAAGAATGGTTTTAGGGAGGTGATCCGTTATATCTAAGTCGTCTAAAAACCGGCTTAGGGCGGCAATGTCAGCCGGGTGGCCAATTGCGGCAAAGCCCCCCGCCCCACCTACCTGATTTCGCAACCGCGTACTCGTGTAGCGGAACGCGCCGATGTGTAGCTGCATCCGCCAGTGCCGGCGGGCGTATTGCTGACCCAGAAAATACAGCAGGTACGACTGTAATCGCATGTGTCCATCGGCTGTAAGCGACTGCCCAGCCAGCTGGTTGGCAAACAGAACCGAGGCGTCGCTTTCCGAAGTCGTGACATATTGAAATCCCGAATCGAACGAATGGTCGGCCAACAGACAGCCACAACAAGCAAAGAAATCGAGCCGTTGCTTAATGGCCATTTGAAACGAAGCCAGATCCGTTATAGTCATTCCGGTCTGCTGACCAATCGTCGCCAGCCAGGGCTGGAAGGTGGCTTGGCCAAACGCGACGATGCTGTCACCTCGCAACGAAGGCAGGCACGCCACCGACGTGTTTTGATCGACCATCGACTGATGAGCCACCAGCGAATCGGCGAGGTCGTCGGAGGTGCAAAGCCGTTCAACCCGAAATTTCTCCAAAATAGCCCGCGCCCGATAGGCATCGGTTGACAGCAGAGCGTTGGCCTGCGTCCATATACCGGGTGCGTTATCCTCATCCAGAATCGCGTCGATGCCGAATATTGTATGCAGCTCCAGGCACGACCAGTGAAACAGGGGATTGCCGACCGTTTTTTTTAGACACTTGGCCCATGTCATGAACTTCTCAAAGTCAGGGGCATCGCCGGTGATGAGCCGTTCGGGGACCCCGCAGATCCGCATAGCCCGGTGCTTGTAGGGATCGCCCGACACCCAGGCCTCCTGAATTGTCTGGAAAGCCCGGTTAGTGGCCACTGCTGCGGGATCGATGTGGTTATGAAAGTCAATGATGGGCAACGCGGCCGCTACAGTGTGATACAGCGAGCGGCCCGTTGGGTTCTGGAGCAGGAAGTCGGGCGTTAGGTAGCTCATGGCAGCAGGGAGGGTTCTTGGATAACCGTCTTATGAGGTTTCTCCCGTGACAAGAACCACATGCCTCCGGCTAACCCAAGGCAGATCAGCCCGGCTGCGGCGGCAAATTTACCACTCGTTTGGCCCAGCGATGGGGTACTCATCACGATGAACAGCCCCCCCGTTACAAGCAGGGCCACCGCGTATAGCCGGTTCATAGAACGCATGAACACGGGATTTTCAGCTGGTTTTTCAGCTTCGGTTAATGGGGTGGCTAAACGACGAAAAAAGGCGCTGACCCGTTCTCGATACGCCAGGTCGCCGGACGCAAACAAGCCGGAAATCAGAAAAATGGTGATACAGGCCAGAATTTCGATGAGCGTGGCCACTTCCCAGGCCACCTGCGGCAGGGCGTTGAGTATTAAACCAATGACCATGCCGCCCACGACTGTGGCCAGTGCGCCCCAGGGTTGGGGGCGTTTCAGTACGATGCCCAGCACAAGCGGCAAGGTCATTGGAATGGCGAACAGGCCCGTGAAGAGTTTATTGGCTTCAAAAGCACCGCCAAATCCACCCACAAACAAAGCCCCGATAGTAATCAGACCGCCCAGGAGCAGCGTCATCATCCGTCCTACCCAGAGTGTTTCTTTATCCGTTGCGTTTTTGTTGAATAGCCGCTGGTAAATATCGCGGGTCAGCACGCCCGCCGTTACGTTGTATTCGCCACTCAGCACTGACATCGTGGCCGCGAACATAGCCGCCACCATCAGACCCATGATCCCTTCGGGCAGCAGTTTCAGGCACACGCTGACGTAGGCCATTTCGGGGTTTTCGAGGTCTGGAATTATAGCGCGGGCGGCAATGGACGGAAACAGGAAAATGATTGGGAAAAAGAAGAAGAAGATGGCCGTCAGCAAGCCCTGTTTCTCGCTCGCCCGCTCGTCCCGGACGCTGTAGAACCGTTGAATAAACGTCCAGTTGCCGCTGTATTTCACCAGGATCATCAGGTAGTAAACGCCCAGGTAAAGCGGCATGCCTTTAGGGCCGTTGAAGGGGTCAAAATGATCAGGAATGGTGAGTTTAAGGTTGGCCATACCCCCGGCGGCCTGGATCGTTAGCGGGACCAGAATCAACGTGGCCACCATTAGGATAATGAACTGCACCACGTCAGTGACGACCACCGCCCACAAGCCCCCGGCAATGGTGTAAAGGGCCACGATAATACCGCAGACCAAGATGGCTGTTTCCAAGCTCAAACTGGTCGAAGCCTGGACAAACAGCCCTAAGGCGTAGAGCCTGACCATGTTGTCAAGAATCTTGAAAAAGACCCCGGCCCAGGCAAACACCTGCCGTACGGGTGCGTTGAAGCGAGTTTCCAGAAACTCCATCGGGGTCATAATGCCCGACCGTCGCCAGCGCCGGGCGAAGATGGCCACCCCCAGCAACGCCGGGAGTACGGTGCTCCAGATGAGTGTGAGGGCCACAAACCCGTGCTGATAGGCAATGCCTGCGTAGGCCACGAACATGAACGTACTGAACTTGGTCATGAAGTTGCTGATAGCCCCCGACACCCACGGAATGGCGTTGCCCCCCTTGAAGTAGTCACCGATGTTCTTGACGAACTTGCCCAGAAACAGGCCGATGCCCGCCATCAGTCCCATGTATATGGCGATGGCCCAGTAATCTAAGGTTTGTAGGGTTTGCATGGGTTTGTAAGTAACAGATGAAATAGGTAACTGCCGGGATCCAACGGTGAAATGGTGAATGCTCATTGCATCTGGATCAAACTTTTATCCGCAATCAGCACCGGCGAATCATAGACCGGAACATCAATGAACGTATAGATAGCGCCGTTCTTTTTCCACTGCGTTAACGGTATATTGTAAACCCTACCACTGAGGATGTCCACGTACACGGGCTGATCGAAATTAGCGTTAGCGAAGGTGAGCGTCAGGTTATGTGTTTTGTTAGATTCCACCGGAATATGATCGTCCATCCAGATAGTAAACGCCTGTTTACGGCTGTTTTTGTGTCGGTAGCCGTACACCGAAACGCTACGGTCAGTACCGGTCACATAGCGGACTTCATCCGCATCGTTGGGAACCGTGGACCGGTTGTGGGAAGGCTTCATTGCCTGGATACGCCGCAGCGAATGGTCGAAAATGGCAGCTACGTTCTGCACGGCGTAGTAGGCCATTTTTGGCTTGATGGCCCGTTTAGTCGAGTCTGACGCAATCAAACCTTTGGCATTGAGTCGGGTAATAGGCCCACCCGTATAAGCGATGTCGATGATGGTAAACACGCTCGATTCAATATCGTGGCCTAAATCGCCGAGCATCCGGCGCAGATCCCACTTGGCCTGCGTTAGTTCGCTCCACTCGTAGTTGCCCAAGGCCCCCCGTCCGTAACCCGGTACCGAGGGAGCACCGTTTTCGCCCTGCCGTAACGGAAGTTTTGGAGCGTACTGATCCAGAAGGGCCCGCAACTGCATCGTCTTTGGGTAATTTGAGTCGGGGTTATAGACGTAGTCGTGGTAGGTGATGGCATCCAGGAGCTTCAGCTTCCCTTTCTGAGCCATTATCCTAAAAAATGCATCGGCATAGTCAAGGTCGGTATGGCCCATTGCCAGTCCCGACACCTTTGCTTCGGGCTGAATGCGTTTGATAATATCAAGCGTACGAATGGTGAGGGCAGCGGTTCGTTCGGGTGTGTTATCGGGGTTGTCGGCGAAGTTGGGTTCGTTCCAGATTTCCCAGTCGGTCACTTTGTTTTTGTAACGGGTCACCATCGCTGTCACCCAGTGGTCCCAGGCGGCCAGGGCTTCAGGCGAAGTAGGCATTCCCGCGCCGAGGTTCGAGCCGCCCCCGTTGGGGTAATTATGGTTGCCGTAGGAAGCCTGAAGCCAGGGTTTCAGCCCGCGTTTGGTGGCATCATCAACTATATGATCGAGCCAGGCCCAGTCGTATTGGCCTTTGACGCGTTCGGTCTTATCCCAGCCCGCCTGTAGCCGCAGCCGCTTGATACCCAGGGGCACTAAATAGCCCTTGTACTGGTCGTAATCCGCAAAATCGCGGTCTAGCGTTTCGCAGCCAATCAGCCAGTTCGATCCGGCTATGTCCGTAGTGTAGCGCGGCTTAATAGTCCCAATCCGCGTCATCGAGATCGTTAAATCCGTTTTGTTGCGGTCGGATAATGAATCAGTCTTTTGGGCAAACGCATCGATTAACAGGCCGTAGATAAAGGCTGTCAGCAGGAAAAGGCTAGGAATTACGCTAAATTTCATAGAGTCTCGGGTCACTAAAGTACGGATGCCAGTGCGTTTTTATCGGCAATTAGCACGGGATAGTCCGGCACAGGAATATTAGTAAAAGTTAGAGTCTTGCCGTTTTTAGACCAGTTTTCTTTGGGGATTTCATAGATTTTCCCTGAAATCAAATCCACAAATATGGGCTGGCTGAATTGGCCTTCTACGATTATGGTCGTTGGCTTGGGGGTGTACTCCTCCACCGGCCGGGCTTCGTTACACCACAGCGTAATTAGGCTACCGCCGTTTGCTGTATGCCGATACGCAAAGGCGTTCACTGTTTCCTGACTAACCCCTGGTTTCGTGCCGGTCAGTGTTTCGAGTTGACTGTCAAAGAGCGAGAACACGTGCTGCGCCGCTTTGTAGGCTAGCTTGGGGCGTTTGATGACTTTGTCAGGGTTGGTTTGCAGCAAGCCTTTGGTGTTAATGCCCACCATATGGTCGCCAGCCGCGTAGTGGATGTCGCTGATGGTAAAGAGATTGGTGACAATGCCGCGCCCGTTGTCGCCGAGCATCCGGCGCAAATCCCACTTGGCCTGGGTTAGTTCCGACCAGTCGAATTCGCGCATGGCTCCAATGGGTTTGACTGTTGAGGGTGCCCCATTTTCGCCCTGCATAAACACCACATTCGGCCTATAACTCCATACTAGTTCGCGCAGTTTTTCGATGGCCGGATAGGAGTTGTCAGGGTTGGGATTATACCCGTGGTAGGTCTGAATGTCAACTAAATCGAGCGCATTTTCACGTTTCAGGGTTTCGTAAAAATCCCGCACAAAGGCTGAACTGCCTAGACTGACAATGCCCAGGGCCAGCAGCCGGGCACTGGGCTGCACCGATTTCACGATTCGGGCTGTCCGAACGTAAAACTTGCCTATTTCAGCGCCGGTGTGGTCTTTGTTGAGGTCAGGTTCGTTCCATATCTCCCATTCCGGCACCTGCGCTTTATAGCGAGTCACGATGGCCCGTACCCAGTTATCCCAGGCCGCGAGCGCTTCCGGCGAGGTTGGAATGTGGCCCGCCAGCTTGGCTTCACCCCCACCTTCATAAATTGGGTTGCCATACGACAACTCAACCCAGGGCGATACACCCCGCGAAGCCGCATCGGGAATAATGGCATCGAGCCAGGCCCAGTCATACTGACCTTTTACCTTCTCACACTTGGACCAGCCTCCCTGCAATCGCAGCCGTTTGGCTCCCAGCGGACCAAGGTAGGTTTTCCAGGACTGATAATCGGTATAATCGCGGTCCAGCGTTTCGCCCCCGATGCTCCAGGTGCTGGACGTGATAGCCTTTGCGTCACGAGTTTTGAGTTGACCGACAACCTTCCAACCCGGCTGTACCGGGGTCGCCGTCGACTGGGCTAACAGTCGATTGGAGAGTAAAAAAGCCAACGTAGTCAAGAGAAGTTTCATGATAAGCAAGTCGGATTTTGTCGTTATGCACCCTGCATATGCCCTTCATTTGCCCTGTGAAGGGCTCTTTCTAGCTTCATCCAGCTTCTCCTTCAGATCGGCCATAAACACATTGCGGGTGCCGTTTAGAAAACCATTGAAGATTACGTAGCGTCCCGACCGATCCCAGGCTGGGTGGGCATCGATCCGGAACTCACCTTCGGCCTTCGATAGGAATATGTTGACGATGGCTTGCTCCTGAGCTGTTTGGGTATTCATCAGCCGAATGGGCACCGTACCATCGATCGTGCCCAACTCGCCGGGATACGCATCCGTTACCATCAGGGGTCCACCAAGCGGATTAAACGACGGATGGCCCGATCCCGGCGCAAATACCGTTTTTAGGTCGCTGCCGTCGTACCGGACAGTAATGATTTCCAGCCCCGGTTTACCATCGACCTCTAAGTTCATGGAAAGATGCTCCCCGTCGGGTGTCCAGTTGATATGATGCCCGCCCTTCGCCCATTGGTCAGGCGTAATAGCTGTGCGCAGCTCGGAGCCGTCAGGCCGCATCGTGATCACCGACCGGCGACGAGGACCACCACCCTTGGGTGCCCACTGCACCGTCGTTAGCAGCCGGGTCCCCTGCGGATTCCACTTCACTTGAAAGCAGTAATACTCGTAGTCCTGTGGATTGGAAATGACGATGCTGGGCACTGACTTTTCGTACATGTCTTTAATGGTCACAATCCGCCTAAC
Organism: Spirosoma sp.; assembly: GCA_028288385.1. Taxonomy (GTDB): domain Bacteria; phylum Bacteroidota; class Bacteroidia; order Cytophagales; family Spirosomataceae; genus Spirosoma. The sequence continues at coordinate 702 of JAQBNX010000276.1, read as the reverse complement.
GGCTCCGGTTTGGGTGTCGGTAATGTCGATGCCATCGGTAGCAACGGGGCCGATGTTGCGAGGTGCTTTTGCATCGGGTACTACCACGCCATAGCCCACCTGCGCCCGCCGGGATGCCAGCAGGTTGTAGGAAGCCAGCTTCGTGCCGTCGGCCGATGCCATAAACACCGTTCCCTGCATCCGGCGCGATTGGCCCGTTAGTGGGTTCAGTTTTACCGCAAAAGCAGTCCAGTTGGTGATATCTACATCGTTGAAATAGAGCGCCTGGTCGGTATTGCCCCACTGCACATTGGCCCCCAACTGCATTTCCCAGCCCCGTGACTGGGCGACAACGCGCTCTTTACCCGTTTGCCGATCTACCAAAATGACGTCGCCCACGTCACCGGGTTTAGGCGACGTACTTTCCTGCGGGAAGCGAAACAGGGCCAGATACCGCCCCGATGGACTCAGCGGTGACGTATCAAAAAACCGGTGAATTACCCGACCGGAGCTAACCTTCACGACTGGCACAAGTGCCTTTCCTGTAAAGGCCGCAAATGCGTAGGGGGTCGGGTTCGGGCTCTGTCCCCTTACGGCGGTCGACAGGCTAAGCCCGGCGATAAGCAGGTAGGTTGCGGAATTCATACGTATGAAAAATTGGGTAATAAATACCGGCAGGAATCTCAGCCGCCTTTAGCTTCCAACGTTGACCAGGAATCAGCT
>JAQBNX010000515.1 GCA_028288385.1 Spirosoma sp. | reverse complement strand
AGGCGATGGCCTTCAACAGTTCGAGGGCTAAGAAAAATCTTCTCGCTGATCTCGTTGGTCGATAAACCCTCACAAATCAGCATTAAGACCTCTTTTTCACGTTCTGAGAGCAGTATTTTGCTGTTATAGAGAGCATTGACCGGTCGGGCTACGGTTGTCTTGTTGGTCATCTTCCGGAGCATTGCCCTCGAAACGAACTCATTCAGATACACGCCTTCATCCATCACCTTCCGAATGGCTTTTTCTACTTCTCCGGCTTCGGCATCTTTGAGCAGATAGCCACTAACTCCCTTTTCGAGCAAGTGCAGCACCATCCGGTCCTCATCGTGCATCGTCAATACGACAATTTTTATGAGCGGGTGATTTTCGCGCAGGTAATCGGCCGTCGCGGTGCCGTCCATAACGGGCATTTGCAGATCTAACAGAACCACGTCGGGCATTTTGCGGGGAATACGGTCGATCAGTTCCTGCCCGTTCCCAGCTTCCATAACCAACTCAAAATCATGAATCTGACCCAGTATGGTGGCCATTCCAACCCGAAATAGTGTATGGTCGTCACAGAGTGCTAGCTTAATTTTTCGCATGGAGGAAGCCGTTTGGTTATGGAGTTAAGTCGTTAATTGGCGGACTTAAGCAAACAATAGGACACGAATATAAACAAGATGATCCGCAAGGAAAAGAGAAACCGTCTGGTGCTCAGCCAGTTTCTCTTTTCCTTACGGATCAAATTCATTTACACCGCCCTATAAACTACTGGCCACCATAACGGGTATATTACTGGGTACTCTCACCTGCACATGAATCTGTGAACCGCGGCCGGGCGCTACGTCAAACGTAACGTGTCCGTCCATTACACTTAGGCGGCTTTCGATATTGCGCAGTCCCAGGCCACCCTGCTTATTTTCCATTATAGCATCGAAGTCGAAGCCTACGCCGTCGTCGAGCACCGACATTCGTATTTCCGAGTTCAGGTAGTACAGTTGAATTGTGATAACCCGGGCGCGGGCATGCCGAATGGCATTGTTAACCAATTCCTGCGCAATTCGGTAAAGCATCAGGGCAAGCGCTGATGGCAGATTAGCTATAGATGTAGGGCAGTCCAGATGTACCTCCAACTCAGTGTCTGTGGCGCGGTCGGCCAGTTCTTCGAGAGCAGGAAGCAGGCCAAAGCGTTCGAGGGTAGTGGGCACCAGATCGCGGCTGATACGCCGGACATTGGTCATTGTTTCGTCAATCATGGAGCGGGTCTTTTGAACCTGGAGGCTTACGCGCATAGTTGTGTTACCATTTATGTGTCGCTCCAACTGGTTAAGACTCATTTTGGTAACCGACAACATGGTTCCAATGCCATCGTGGAGGTCTTCAGCAAGCCGTTTTCGCTCTGCCTCCTGCCCTTTAAACGTAGCAGCCATGATTTCACGTCGATGTCGCTCCTGCAACTCTTTGAAGGCTAACTGCTGTTTTGCCTGCTTTTGTTGGTAATAAGCTACAAACAAGATGATAAATACCACCATCACTAGCAGCACAGCCGTACCAACAGCAATTACGAAAACAGCATCCATAAAAGCGGTATTTATTTCTTTATCATATCAGCCAGGGTAAAGTTGAAGAATATCGCTTCTAATGTCAATTTTATAAACGTACGATTGAGTAAGCGGCAAAAAAGCAAAAAAAACTAGTGTCTGTTAACTTTTTACCAGCTTTGACATTATACTAAATTTCTGCTATCATATTTACTAAACCATAGGCCCATGGAAGCTAATAAGGAAAACAGTATGTACAATAGTTGATTTAAATTCCAAAAAGGGTCAAACACACTGTTTGACGTACTATCATCATATAAATAAGCGCTAAACAGGGAAAAAAAGAATGTTCCTGCTAAATAAATCAAAAGCCCGGCACTCACCCAAAACATACTGTAAGCCAATATATTACGCACCCTCGCTTCTCGTAAAATTTCGTTGAGGTACATCAATATTATAATAACAATAAATAATTTTTCTACTACGCTGCCTACAGGCGATATACTATCGGTTCGGATTGAAAAAGTGATTACGGTAATGCAAATGACTACACCATATTTTACCAATCTTTTTGATAATGACGATTCAAAATAAGTCAGGTATATGGTCACCGCCAAGGCTATTTCCCAAAGTGGTTGTATGTTCTGAATAGTAAATGTACTTTTTTTATAAATAGATAACCAGAGTGAAAAAGAGTCGTTGACGAAATAAGCTACAAATAATAGTATTAGTAACCGTAATCCTTGTGAGAGTTGTTTGTAAGAAAACAGTCCAACTAAAACGGGAAGAATGCTGCATAAGTGAGAAACACCATTTAACGGATATTTCTCAACCAAATACAACATTCTTTCCATTGCTGACTAAGAGTAGAACTCGTTTTATTGACCACACTGCTTCGGGCAAGTCCATCCGTCGCCCGCTATCTGCACTTCTTCGTTGCCATCGTCTTTCATTCCAGTTCCAGCATGGACAGAGCGGCTGGCAATATCGTGGCCTTTTGCATCGACACCCGTTAATAAGACGCGGGGTTTGAGTTCACCCCGGCCGTCAGCAGTAGGATTGCCGTTGGGGTCTTCCCAGCGTTTGGCATGATGAACCCGCAAACCAACGCATCCCGGCTGGCTTAGCAGTTGCTGCACCTGTTTGATGCCGAAGTACTCAGAACGAACGTACTCATCCTGACTAATACCAGCGGCCACCTTTCGTTCCCGATAGGCATCGGTCATGCTTTTGGCTTCGTGTGGAGCCAGAAATCGCCCTACATCTTCGGTAAAATCGCTCATAAAATTTATGTTGGAAGAAGGTTGCCGGATTGGCATTAAAAAAGAGGAGGTTCAAGTCTGGATATCATCGGAAAGCAAACCAAACTTACATAAAAGGCCTCAGCGGTCCAACAATTGAGATTTCACCTTCATACGGTATGTAATTGATTACTAGTATAATAGACTATAAGTAATACGGTACTATCACGTAGAAGTACGTAGTAAAGTGCGGACTTCTGCCTGATTTTGGTAGTAACGCCAAAAATGGGGTTTCTGCGCTTAACGCCCTCTTAGCACCAGCCTACCTTTGTCATGTGCTATGGTATTGCTCAACCGGGCAGTCGTAACAACAG
>JAQBNX010000504.1 GCA_028288385.1 Spirosoma sp. | reverse complement strand
GCTCGAGTTGACGATAGGAAATAACCAACACCAGGAGAGTAAGCAGGGACAACGCTGAAATGATAATGAGCGTGTTACGAAAAGACCGGTCCGCCTGCCGGTTTCGGGCGGCCATCAGGTACTTTTCCGTGTCCACCATCATCGCAACGTGCCCACGGAGTTGATTCATTATTTGCTGGCCTTCCGAACTGTATGTCAGGCCGCGTCGCAGGTCAGCCATCTTGGTGTGACCACGCAGTTTGGTAACGGCTACTTTTTCCCCGATGAGTTGTTCAAGTTTCACTTCATGCCGTACCTGAGACGAATTATCGGCAATGAGTTTTCGCACCGTTTCCAACTGAACAGGGAGCAGTTGCATGGCCTTCTTGTAAGGCTCCAGAAAAGTAGAATCGTTGGTAATAACGAATCCACGCATACCCGTTTCTACGTCTTTTACCAGTGACAAAGTCGATTCCAGGGCACTGATAACCTGGTATGTATGCCTGACCCGACCCGTATCCTTTCCGTACTGATAATAACTGTAAAAAGACAACGCAAACCCGGATACAATCAACACCAATGCCACCATGAAACCCAGCGCAATGCGTTGGTTAGTGTTTCTGGCACGAAGCTGATCGAATATAAACATACTTGTCGGGAAATTACGGTCCTCCGCAAAAGTAAGTAAAAAGCAGATTTGCCTAAATTTTACGGCCTGGCACTGGTAACCTACTGGTTACATTGCACTTTTCATAACGTTTCTACCACTAAATTATGGTTCGTGTAAATGCATACATCGGCGGCTATGTGTAAACTTTCCCGAACCATTTCCTCGGCCGAGAGATCGGGTGCGTGCTTCTTGAGTGCTACCGCTGCCGATTGCGCATACATGCCGCCCGACCCAATGGCGGCTACATCGAAGTCTGGTTCAATGACATCACCCGTGCCTGACACCAGCAACAAATCTTCTTTGGTAGCCACAATCAGCATAGCTTCCAGTTTTCTGAGATAGCGGTCGGTACGCCAGTCTTTAGCCAGTTCAATGGCTGCTCGCTTAAGGTTACCGCCGTATGCATTAAGTTTTTCTTCAAATCGTTCGATGAGTGTGAACGCGTCTGCCGTTGAACCGGCGAAACCCGCTAAGACTTTGCCGCCCATCAGGGTACGGACTTTTCGAACGTTACTTTTAGCGACGGTATTGCCCATCGTAGCCTGACCATCGGCGCCGAGCGACACCTGACCGTTATGACGAATACCGACAACGGTGGTTGCATGAATGACTGGATGCATGAATTGGTGTTTGTTGGATTTTATAACGTTTGGTTTAGGGGTTGTAGTTCGTGGCCGGGGTGGTTGTTGGCTTAGAGGGGTAGGCGCATCCGCTTTCGTGGCAGTCTAGTTTCTACCGCTAAACCTCGCGTTTACAACCCAAACGGAATAGCCCGGTTTACACTTTCTTCCAGTGAAATAAATGTTTCGGTACGCTGAATGCCACTAACTTTTTGAATTTTGTCGTGGAGCACTTCACGCAGATGTTGAGTATCGCGACAAACAATTTTAGCGAAGATGCTGTAGATACCGGTCGTGTAATGAACATTTACAATTTCTGGAATGCACTCTAGTTGCCGGGAAACTTCTTCATAAAGCGAACTTTTTTCCAGATAAATACCTAAAAACGCACTAATGTCCCAACCGAGTTTAGCGTGGTCAATTACCAGTTGAGAACCCCGTACAATACCCATTTGCTTAAGTTTGTTCATCCGAACATGGACCGTGCCACCCGAAACAAATATTCGTTTTCCAATCTCGGTGTAAGCCATGGTGGCATCCTCCATTAGTAGACTTAGTATCTTCAGATCAGTATTATCAATTTCTAAATTTTTCTCGACCATTTCCTATTAAATTTTGATGAGTGTCAACAAATTTACTTTATTTTTATATATCTCGTAAATTTTCAACAATTTCAATGCGAAATTTGCAAAGTAAGAAGCCAACCCATTAACTTTGTTCTATCAAGTTGATCGAGCGGGGTCACACGCCGATCTTCTTGGTTTTGTTCTCACACTGTAGGATGTCGAAATTGGCAGACGTGCCCTCCTGTCTCGGGGGTGGTGATAAAGGATAAACGCAGCATAATGCCGTTCCGCAAGGGACGACTGGGGTTGACCACCAGAGTTGTGCTAAGGCTAACTGCACCGTGGGCGGTTCGAGTCCCCCTCCTACAGCTCAGTAACGTACTCTGAATTATGGGTACAACATGATTTTAGTTTGTTGATGAAGTGTAATCGAACACGCCGGCTCCACGATGAGTCCGGCGTTGTTTTTTAGCGGGCTATAATTCCCCCGGTTATTTTCTCGAACCATGAAATAACCGGACAACATCAAACGGATGATTAGAAAGACAACGGCTACTTTTGCCTTTTTAACCATCTGTTCATTTCCATGCCACCGCGAAAACTCTCGCTCGATCAGTTCAACCGTTTGTCGGTCAATGATTATAAAGCAACGCAAAAGTTTCCATACTGCCTGATTCTGGATGACATCCGTAGTCTTAATAACGTTGGTTCGGTGTTCCGAACGGCCGATGCATTCAGGGCAAAGGTGGTTTATCTCTGCGGAATAACCGGTACACCTCCCCATCGCGACATCACCAAAACAGCCCTTGGCGCCACCGAATCGGTTGCGTGGAAACATATTAAGGACGTGGCTGTTTTAACGAAGGAACTACAGGCAGAAGGCTGGATTATTGCAGCCATTGAACAAGCCGAAGGAAGCACACTGTTGAGCGATTTTCGACCGGAACCAAACAAACGGTATGCGTTCGTGTTGGGTAACGAGGTAGCAGGCGTACGGGACGAGGTGGTTCAACTGGCTGATCTGGTGCTTGAAATTCCGCAGTTTGGCACGAAGCACTCGCTTAATGTGGCCGTTACAACAGGAATTATTTGCTGGGATTTTCTACAAAAGCAATAACCTGAATCAACTGACGAACTGGCCAGTTTCAAAAACGAATCCTATTTATTTGAAGTTTTTTCGACTCCTAATTTCCGATGGCACATAAGAACACAAAAACAAAGCAAAAATCACTGGCGTCAGACATTGTCAGTTCGATTGAGATCAAATTGGGGGAAGCTGGTGTGGCTACCAAAAAGATGAAGAAGTCCATTGAGAAGTCGGCCGATAAGCTGGCTAAAAAGCTGGTGAAGCTAATGGACAAGCGCGAAAAAGTCGGTAAAAAGTCGGCAAAATCAGTTAGCAAAATAGAAAAGAAAGCCAAAAAAGAGGCTGATAAAGCAGCGAAGAATGCGGTCAAAGCCGAGAAAAATGCCAGACGCGCCATGATCCTACTTGCCAGTGATGTGCCTAGAAGTGACGCCACTGAGCAGTCTGGCAAATCTGCTACGCTCCCCGCTCTAACCAACTCTAAAACAACGGTGCCGACCAACACGCGTCGACCCAGACCCGCCACGGTGGCCAATCAAGAAGCCGGACCGACTGATACATCAACGACCAACCCCTAATCTAGTGGGTGTGTAATACCCCAGCAGATTCCTGCCCGCTTTGAGCGGGCTTTTTTGTTTCATCTTCCTGATTTTTGTCTGGATTTATTTGAGACATTTTATCTGCTATTGAACTACGTTGCCTGGCGCCACGGCGATAATTTATGCCTACACATAACTGGCGAAGTGCCTTTGCTGCCAGCCGACCGGCGCCACACTGGCGTGTTGCAAAATCTACTTGATAAGGCCATTAAATACAGCGTCGGCGAACCGGCCATTTCGATTCATACCGAAATAACCAGCAGCGGTTTGTCCCAATCAATCTGCGACAGGGGTGTCGGTATTCCCAAGCTCCTGTTGCTCTAAATTTTTCAATCTTTTCCGGGTACATGACCGAAACCAGCCCAACGTTAAAGGCGTTGGAATGGGGCTAAGTTAGGTTCAACGCATTGTCAAAGCTCATAGAGGGACAACCAATGTAAAAAGCCACTTGGTCAAGAATCCAGTTCAGAATTCATGTTCCTCCTAATGCGCTGTTGTCTGTATATTTAGTGATTAACTCCCAGTGCCAGATAGTATAGCGTTACTTCATCAACCAGTTATAACCTTCAGACCATTAAAACAGCGATGGGATGTCATGAGAAAGGTCAGACCTTTCTCATGACATCCCATCGCTGTTTTAAACGAGATTACTTCGCGCTTACCGCGGTAGTGGCCTTAGTCACTTTCATTACGCCATTCATAATGCGCCAGTGACCCGGGAAAGTACATACAAACGGGTAGTCACCGGGTGTAGCCGGAGCCGTAAACGTCAGCCGGTACGTTTGGTCAGGATTGACCAAGGGCGTAGCGGCAATCACCTGTGGTATGCTAGGCACATAGCTTTTGTCAGCCCCGTCTTTGGCAGTAATCAGTTTATCGGCAGCCGCTCCAATGATGTCCATGGTTTTAGGCTTACCGATCACCAGGTTATGCTGCATGGCGTCGGGGTTTTCCAAAACAATTTCAACCTGTTTGCCTGCTGTAACGGTGAACTCTTTCTTATCAAAACGCATCTCTTCACGAACCGTTTTCATCCGCACCACCTCCACATTAGATCCCTGACCTCCAGCATTGGCAGGCTCATTTTTTACCAGGCCCCAAGCCTCATAAAGCCGGTTCAGTCGTTCACGATTGTCGGGCGATACGCTGCCACTCAGGCTGGCTAGAAATGACTTATCGGTGTCGCGAATGGTGGCTTTCTGCTTCATGTTCCAGCCTTCCGAGATGCCTTTTACGATAGCCGCACTACGCGTTGCATCCATGGATTTAGTCTGCCGCAGCAACGCCACGATAGAATCGACCGGTGCCACAGATGCGTAGCTACGCATGGCCCGTTCGAGTACGTAGGCACTCATCGTTGCAGGTGGCCGGTACGTCAGCAGGTGCGTCTTGGTATTATTTTGCTCGTTCTCTTCCTCAATCTTATTGTCCCTGTCCAGCATGGCAGTAATGTTGTACTGACCGGCCCGGTCAAACTGGACGTTAAAATCAGTACTCCAGGGGCCATTATTTCCTTTACTGATGGTAACCGTCTCTCCGGGTTTAATGCCCGTATCGTGTGCTACGCTCACGTAGTCAATTTTAGACTGCGCTAAATTGTTTCGGTCTGATACGTTAGTAGGCCCTTCAATTCGCAGCGATAGCGGAATTGGGGTACCTGCAGGAATGGCTACCCCGCCCGCATTTGTTACGTCTACGGATATTTTGGTTGCTTCGCGCACGGCTGGTGATTCGGGCGTGGTTCGGATAGCAGCAATGACCAGATCTGGACGGGTTGCGTTCGAGTGATAGCCAGTAGTTGATTGACCAGATTCTGGCTTCTGCAATTGAGCCGGTGGCTCGGGTGCGTTTGGCCCTCCTTTACCCGGCTTGGGCCTGGTGTGGCTGTTCATGTCGTGGGTAGGCTGCGTACCGGCTGGCGTGGCCGATGACACCTGCTTTAGAAACGATTTCATCAATTGCCCATCCTGACCTGCGAGTGCGCAGGCAAACGCTTCGGGCAGCCAGCGGTCGTCCACCTCAGTAGCATTGTTAAGCCTGGCCAAAATAGCCTGCTGAGCAGCAGAACTCTGCGGCATCTCCGACAAAGCGAGTAAGGTATTCAGGACGACCAGGGGTTCTTTATCTGCCAGCAGGTTAGCCTGAAGCAGTGCACTGGCCGATTGCTGGTTGCGCGGTAACACCTGTGCAACCGTCTTCCGAACGTGCGCATCGGGATGATGCAGGGCCAGTTGGAGAGCAGGAAACACAGCGGGATCACTCAGTGAATTCAGCCCTTCGAGCACACGCAACGCATGAATTGACGCGGGGTTAATGCCCAGTTTATCAGGCGCTGGGTTGGCTACTATCTGTAATAACTGCGGCACTACGTCCTTGTTGCCCCGCTCAACCAGCAGACGCTGGGCAGTCATGCGCCAGAACATATTATCGTTCTTAAGAGCAGCTACCAGCTCGGCCGGGCGGGCTTTGCTAAGCGATATAGGCGTGTAGGCGGGGGCTTTGCTATAACCAACGCGGTAGATACGACCGTGCGTAAAATCACGAAGGGGGGTTTCGTAGGCGTTACCCGAGCCGTTGGTTGCTCCTATTGGGGTTGGATTATGCTGAATAATGAAACTGTACCAATCCACTACCCAAACGGCCCCGTCTGGTCCTACCTCGGCAAACACCGGCGCAAACCATTCATCGGCGCCCGCCATCAGGTTGAACCCCGTACCTATTGTTTCATTATCTTCATAGTCGGTGCCATTTTTGCGCATCAGGTTCTGGTGCAGAATATGACCCGTTGGCTCCGCTACAAACGCGATTTTGTTCCAGTATTCTTTGGGAAAGGCGCGGGCGGTATAAAAATTATGGCCTGCTGCTGCCGTGAATCCACCAAACACATCGACCTGCCTGACACGCTCGGTAATGGGTTTCATGTCTTTATGCGTATCCGTGCTGCGACTGCCGTTCTCGCGCAGATGTGCCCCACCATGAAAGTAGCGGTTCGGAATGGCCATATACCAGCCGTGTGAGTTGTTGGCTGTACTGCCAAACACATCGCCCGTTTCAGAAAATCCCAGTCCCCAAGTGTTGTTCGACGTATTGGTTACGTGTTCTAGCTGTGAGCCATCTGGCTTAAACCGGAAAAATCCCTGACTAAATTTAACGCTGTCGGCCCCTATTTTGCCCTTGAATCCGGCATAGCCAACGCTGCCCCAAATCCAGTTGTCGAAGCCGTAGTGCAGATTGCTGGGTCCAGCGTGGGTATCATACGTGCCAAAGCCGGTAAACAAGATTTTTTTGGTATCGGCTTTATCATCACCATTAGTATCCTGCAAGAAAAGCATGTGCGGAGCCTGAGAAACATACAGGCCACCATTGGCGAAAACCATACCCGTTGGAATACTCAGTCCCTCCGCAAAATTGGTGAACTTATCGGCCTTGCCGTCTTTATCGGTGTCCTCGCAAATGACAATATAATCGGAGCCGCCTTCAGGCTTTCGCTCATTGGGATAATCTCTGGTAATGAGCGCGTATAACCGCCCCCGTTCGTCCCAAGCCAAGGCAATAGGGTGCATCACATTGGGCTCATGAGCGAACAGATCGAGTGTAAAATCAACCGGCACCTGAATGTGCTTCATGGACTCCTCCGGCGACAGCGGTTCCTGCTCCAACTGCGCACCGGGGCGTTTCTCGTAGTTAGGCAGTTTGGCTTCATGATATGCAAACGGCTGCGGCTTCAGATCGTCATGCTGTTTCTTTACCTGATCGCCAACGGCCCATAGAATCCCTCGTTCGAGCAGTTGCTGAAAGCCGGGCTGGCTCCAGGTCTGTTCG
>JAQBNX010000482.1 GCA_028288385.1 Spirosoma sp. | reverse complement strand
TGTGCCTCCGCTTCGGCGGTCCGATGTGGTTAAAAATTTGTGCAATTACTTACTTGTTCTAGAGTACAAATAACTTTACAAAATGCCTTAACAATCTTACATACATTCCGTTGTAATTAAGGACCTTCCTGTGTGACCAATTTTTCACATAGGACACGAATAACCTTATGCCAACGCAAACAAGGGAGATAAATGATGCCGTTTCCCAGCCTCTCCTCTTTAATGATACCCCGCCTTCTTCACAAGTACGACTCACGGTCATTGTTCCGGCAAGAAACGAAGCCGACCAGTTGACCGAAACGTTGGAATCGCTTCGTAAACAACTGGATGGCAATAAATTAGCACTGAATCCATCCTTATACGAAGTTCTGTTACTAGCCAACAACTGTACAGATTCTTCCTTTGCCGTTGCCCGTCAATACCAGCAACAGTACCCTGATTTTCAATTGCATATTGCTCAGATTCATTTACCGACCAACAAAGCAAATATTGGTACTGTTCGGCGGTTACTCATGGATGCAGCCTACCGCCGATTAACGAGTCTGGGGCGAACAGATGGCATTATAGCCTCAACCGATGGCGACACGGTCGTTGATAGTCGATGGGTTTATTCTATTATGCTTGAAATGGCGAAGGGCAACGACGCTGTTGGAGGCCGTATTCTGACCCGGCCCGACCAGAGTAGCGTGCGGTTGTTTCATCTGCGCGATGTAATGTACCGAACGCTGGTGGCAAAAGCAGAATCTCTGTTCGATCCCTGCTTACATGACCCCTGGCCCCGGCACTTTCAACATTTTGGCGCGAGTATCGCCGTTACCTGCCACATGTATGAGCAGGTGGGCGGCCTACCCGAAACGCCTTATCTGGAAGACGAAGCCTTTTACCGAGCTTTATTACGCATCGATGCTAAAGTTAGAAAGAGCCCCCATGTGAAGGTCTACACATCAACCCGATTGCAAGGCCGGGTAGCGGTTGGCTTTTCGGAACAATTACGGTATTGGTCGACCCTGAATCAGGGGAATCAATGTCAACTGGCGGAGCCTGCCAGAGCCGTCATTATCCGGCTTAGTAATCGGCAGAAATTACGGCTCTGCTGGCAAAAGCGCAACCAGGGCGTGCATACCGACTCGCTGAAACGTATTGCTCTTGAGCTGCTTATCGATTCAGACTGGCTCATCGATCAATTCAAAAAAAGTCGTTTTTTTGGAGAGATCTGGGAAATGATCGATGAACGGATGACATCGGGGCAGTGGATTACCCAATGGAAACCCGTCCCCATTACCGTCGCTATTCAGGACATGCGAAATTACCTGGTCCGGTAAATCATATCGAGGATTAATTTGCCCTCCGTGGGCCGTGTCCTCACGGCCCACACACGCGTCAGCAATACCATCCGGCAGAAGGGCTGTGAGGACACAGCCCCTGGAACACACTACTGCTTTTGAAACAGATCCAAGCGATACTTTTCCATGCGCTGACCAGACAAATGCTTGAGCGGTTTTCCTTGACCGGCTATGGCTAAAAATTCCTCATGAACCTGATCGCCCGTCAGCGGATAGTCGGGTACGAATGGAGTCCAGTGAACGAGCAGCAGATGACCGTTTTCAGTTAAATGATCGAGCATTTGTTGACGCGCCCGTCGCAGGTCATCCAACGTGAGATAATAGCCTACTTCCGACAATAAAATCAGGTCAAATTGTTCATCAGGAAATTCAGCCGGAATACTCAGTTGCCTGACCGTCACCTGCTCATAAGGAGCCAGCCGTTTTCGAGCCGCCTGCAAGGGCAACTCGCTGGCATCGACCGACAGCAGATGTCTGCACCGTTGCGCCAGTAGTTCACTCAGCACCCCAATGGAACAACCGATCTCAAACGCGTTGGTGTACCACTCCTGAGGAAGAGCAGCCAGTGTTGTCACATATTTATCCAGTTCATACGGACTGGTTTCAAAGGACCAGGGATCATCATTAGCCCGGTAGACATCGTCGAAGTAAGTACTGGGCAGGCTTAATTTAGGCATAGTCAGGTTCAGTAATACGATCTTCCAGAAACAATTCCCGTGGTTTATTGAAATGCATCAGCAACTCGGGCGATAGGTAAAATGCGGTTGGGTCGTCGTCAATCAGCCGACTCACCTGCGACCGATGAGCCGCAATGGCTTTATTACGCTGCGCTATAACCGTCTCAATCGGTACACTCCAGACAAGCATTTCGTCATGACCGGGCATGTCACGCTCATCACCTAGTTCCCACAACCAGATCAGGTATTCCAGTACCTTCGGTTGTACCGTAAGAGCTGACAGGGCGGCATTCACCACCTGCCAGGATGCCCGGTGATCCCGGTGTGGGTCGCGTCGCCAGGGTACAAGTACTGTAGCTGGCTTGATATCAGTCAGGAGCGTATGGACAAAAGCAACCACATCAGCAAAATCAGGACTATCGGGTGTGGCTACCTGGGTATCTTTCTGCCGCATGAAAAAGGCATTTTCAGCGGGCACATCCAATTCTCGAAGCGCATCTAGTGCTTCCGATTCCCGTACCTGTCGTAGCCGCTCAGCCGGATAACTGGGTGAGTTCGGATGTGACATGGTTCCATCACTCACAAACAGCACATGTACCCGGAACCCCTGTTGCCGCAAAAGGGCAATGGTACCGCCACACCCCAACGATTCATCATCCGGATGCGGAGCGATGACCAGCGCATTCCCAATCCGATTCACATCGATCGGATGCGCTATGGCTTCCAGAAAATGGGCTTTGTCAACGCCAGAGTTCATGCGCGTTTTGTGGATTATCTAAAACATAGCGGCCAATGTCGAGGACGGTGGCATCGGGGGCGGGTTGCCGTAAGTAGAACGTCAAGTCACGATGAACGCGCTCGAACGGGAGTGGCCGCATGAGTCCGCGTGCCCCAACCGACCGTTCGGCCAGGGGCATTACCCGAAGGCAGATTTCTTCGATGGCCGTTCGGGTCATGTTGGCATAAGCCACAATTTTCGCAGCGCCGTTCTCCTCTGCCAGCCAGACATCGGTATTCTCCCCGGCGGCCCTGAGCCACTGGTTCCCGGATTCGATCAGCCACGCCATTTCGGCCAGTCGAGTACGCTGAATTTGATCGTCGGTTCGGTTCATAGCCGTCAGCAATTCCCGCGTTGCGTTGAACAAAGCTTCTGCCCCGCCCAACTGCACGGCCGCAAATCGGCTGGCTCCACCGCTGAAATACGGTTGCCGGTAGTAATCGTCGGGCTTCCCGAGCAAGTCATTCTCACTGATTTCCAGACCAGTAAAATCGAGTTTA
>JAQBNX010000463.1 GCA_028288385.1 Spirosoma sp. | reverse complement strand
AGGTGCCGTTGGGGTCGAGTTGCGAGATATCGGTAATCATACAGTATCCTGGCCAATTTGATGACGCAAGTTCCTAAAATAGTCGGAAGCCCGCAACAACTGGCTCCCGTACCACGAAAACACTTCGCCATCTACCAGCAACACTTGCGCTGACGGGCAAATTTGCTGTAGTTCTGCTATGTGTTTCTCCGCAAAGGGGTAAGGCTCCGACGATAAAAAGAGGAGATCCGGCTGGGCCTTCTGCAAGTCGTCGGGCGTGATTTCCGGGTAGCGGGTCCGATGGGCAAATGCATTTTGGAAACCGGCTACCATCAGCATGGCATCAATAAAGGTGTTGCTGGCCGCAGCCATATATGGTTTTCGCCAGATCAGGTAGGCAACGTTTGGCCGGGATGCCGCGTATACGGGAGTAAGATCTCGCTCGATTTGGGTAGCCATCGCTTCCCCTTCCCGGCTTTTGCCAACCAATGTACCCACCTCCCGAATCATACCTAACGCATCGGGTAGGGTAGTCATGTCCGTAACATGAACAGGATACTGGCGCTGAAGTTCTTCGATCTGTTCGCGGGTGTTTTCTTCTTTATTGGCAATGATCAGGTCAGGATCAAGTTCCCGAATTCGGTCCAGGTTGAGAGTCTTTGTGCCACCGACAAGTACTTTGTTTTTAACCCGATCAACTGGGTGAATACAGAATTTTGTGATGCCCACAATCTCTTCATCCAGCCCAAGGTCGAAGAGTAATTCGGTTTGCGACGGGACCAGCGAAATGATACGTTTGGGATGCATAGACAGACATTCAGCCAGTAAAAAAGGCGACTCAGAACCTATTTAACAACCTTTAAGAAACTTTTGGCAGGGAGTTCTTAATTTAATGCAACGTTTACTGCTGGAATCCTTCATTCATACAGAAGGTCCAGCTTATACAACGAAAATAAACCACCGATTACTTACTCTGTATTCCGATGAAACAACACATCATCACCTTGCTTGCTGCCGGACTTTGCGCCACGACGCTGTACGGACAGACACCTGCGTCGGGTAAGATTACCTACGAAGGTATGCGCCAGATCGACCGCTCACAAATGCGGATGGTCATTAATGGGCAGGAAGTACAGCCGGGTAGTGCCGGTGCCCCCGACGCACCCGAAGGAATGCCGGAAGTGATGTCCTTCACGCAGAAACTGGTGTTTTCGGGTACAATGGCTAAAGAAGAACGGGATCGTCCGCAGGGTATGATGATGCGCCGGACAATGGGTGATGGTAGTGGTGCCGGTGGCGGTTCCCGGGAGGGTCGGCCGCAAACTACGCGTATGGCACCCCCGTTCGATCAGCAGACGTATCTGGACCTAGCCAATCGCCAGCGTATCGATGTGCTGGTTGTGAAAAAAGATTCGACGGTAACGGACATATACCGTTCCGAAAAGCCCATGCCCACCGCAGCCGACTGGACGACGAGCGATAAAACCAAGAAAATAGCGGGCTATGTCTGTCATAAAGGAACCGCTACCCGCCGGAAACAGACCTACACGGTCTGGTATACCACCGATCTGCCCTTTACTTACTCGCCCATTGCTGACCTGACACCGCCCAAAGGCGTGGTGATGCAAATCGAATCGGACAACGAGTCGTACAAGGCGACGGGTGTGTCGATGGAAGCCGTAGCTGAAGCTACAGTACAGCCCCCCAAAGCCGCCAAAAGTGTATCGGCCGAAGAAATGGAACAGATGCGCCGGAAGGGCATGGCTGACTTTCGCCAGAAAATGATGCAGAATATGCCGATGCGGAGTCAGAACTAGCCACCGATAAAAACCTATAAGGTTTCAATGGAAAGACCTTATAGGTTTAAAAAGTCTTCTATTCAGGGGCTTGAAAATCAAACTTCTTTTGATCAATTATCTGTCTTTATAACGTTCATAATGAATGCGCTGAAAATGAAAAACCTACTGACTCCTAAACGATTGGCTCGTCTTTCGTTCTTCTTTATTCAGTGTATTCTATTTATAAATTTCAGCAGTTTCGCCCAGTCGCCGGGTACGCTTAGCGGGCAAGTGGTGGATTCACTCACCCGAAAACCGTTGCTTGAAGCATCGGTATCCTTGCTGCTGGCCCGCGATTCGTCGCTGGTTTCGTTTGGCATTACAGACGGTGAGGGGCGTTTTTCATTTCCCAAAATCGGCGAAGGGCAATACCGGGTGCTTGTGTCGTATGTGGGTTACCGGAGTCGTGCCAAACGCGTTTCGGTGACGGAGGCTACCCCAGCGGCCGATATGGGTGCCATCGATCTGGTGGGGCAATCGCAAACGCTGACGGAAGTGTCGGTTCAGGGAGAACGCGCGCCCATTGCCGTGAAGGGAGATACGCTGGAATTCAATGCGGGCTCGTTCAAAACGCGTCCCAACGCGCAGGTTGAGGATTTATTGAAGAAACTGCCCGGCGTAGAAGTTGACCGGGACGGTAACGTAAAAGCGCAGGGTCAGGCCATTACTAAAGTGCTGGTGGATGGAAAACCATTTTTCGGCAATGACCCTAAAATGGCGACGCGAAACCTGCCCGC
>JAQBNX010000455.1 GCA_028288385.1 Spirosoma sp. | reverse complement strand
AAGGCGTAGATATCGGCCGTAGTTTCAATGTTCTTTTTGGTGTTGCTGGCCCCATGGCCCGAGTTCACGTCGATCCGGATCAGGACGGGGTTTGGGCCTTTGTAGACGTCCTGTAGCGTAGCCGCATACTTGAACGAATGTGCCGGTACCACGCGGTCGTCATGATCGGCGGTGGTAATCATGGTTGCCGGGTAATTGACACCTGGCTTCAGGTTATGCAGTGGCGAATAAGCAGCCAGCGTTTTGAACTCGTCGGCGTTGTCGGCACTGCCATAGTCGGCAATCCAGTTCCAGCCGATGGTGAACTTATGAAACCGAAGCATGTCCATTACGCCTACCTGCGGAATAGCCACCCGGAACAGATCGGGACGCTGGTTCATAACCGCCCCTACCAGCAAGCCACCGTTAGATCCACCCTGAATGGCTAATTTAGCTGGGCTGGTAAACTTCTGGGCAATTAGGTACTCGGCAGCGGCAATAAAATCGTCAAATACGTTTTGCTTTTTGAGTTTCATGCCCTGCTCGTGCCATGTTTCGCCGTATTCGCTCCCACCGCGCAGGTTGGCCTGGGCGTAAACACCACCCTGCTCCAGAAATGGAATCCTAAGCGGGCTGAAGGCAGGCGGCAGGCTGATGTTGAAACCACCGTAGCCATAGAGCAGCGTTGGATTGGTGCCGTCCAGTTTTAGCCCTTTTCGGTACGTAAGAAACATGGGCACCTTTGTTCCGTCTTTACTGGCATAAAACACCTGCTTCGTTTCATAATCCGTTGGGTTGAAATCGACCTCCGGTGCCCGAAAATCGGAGCTTTTGCGCGTGGCAATGTCGTAGCGATAAATGGTGGGCGGAACGGTAAACGAGGTGAAGCTATAGAAAACAAACTGATCATCTTTCTCGCCCCCAAAGCCAGCAGCCGACCCAATAGCTGGCAGAACAATCTCGTTTTCGGGCTTACCGGCATAATCGAACACCTGGACCTGCGACGCTACGTCCTTAGCGTACTCGACGAATAGCTTGCCACCAGCCGCACTGACGCTGTTTTCGGCAATGGGCTGAGACCGCTCGGCAATGAGTGTTGAGAAAGCCTTTTTCCTGGTATCGAACGCGACAACTTTGCTATTCGGGGCGTTCTCGTTGGTCAGAATTAACAGCCGGTCACCATCGTTATCGACTACGCCGTAGCTGAAATTCGTTACGTCGGCTATCACCGGCGCGAAGGTCTTCTGGCCAGACCGGGCATCCATAAAAAACAAGGCATTACCGTCTTTACCTTTGCCCCGGTCGCTAATGGTCAGCAAGACAAACCGCTCATCGTCGGTGGTGCCCACGGTATGAAACCGCTGCGGATTTTGAGCATCTTCATAGACTAACCGGTCGGCCGACTGCTGCGTATTAATCCGGTGGTAAAACAATTGATGATTCTCATTTTTTGCCGCCAGAGCCGATCCTTCGGGTTTGGGATACCGGCTGTAATAGAAACCGTCGTCCTGCCAGGCAGCTCCAGACACTTTCACCCA
Organism: Spirosoma sp.; assembly: GCA_028288385.1. Taxonomy (GTDB): domain Bacteria; phylum Bacteroidota; class Bacteroidia; order Cytophagales; family Spirosomataceae; genus Spirosoma. Next base: position 7,248 of record JAQBNX010000455.1, on the reverse strand, counting down.
GTCGAGGGTTTCGGGCAGGTATTGCTTCGTGGCGAGGTCCATGATTTGGAATGCCTGCCAGTCGGAGCCGCCTTTCGACGTACCAACAACGGCATTTTTACCATCCTTCGACAGGGAGAAAGCCACCAGCCGCGTTGTGCCGTCGGCCGATAGTTTGTTGGGATCAATGACTAACTCTGGTTTGCCCTCCAGTCCTTTTTGCCGATACAAAACCGACTGGTTCTGTAATCCATCATTCTTTGAAAAGTAGAACCACGCTCCCTTGCGGCTGGGAACCGAATACTTGGGGTAATTATAGACCTGCTCCAGTCGTGACTGAAGCTGCTGCCGGTATGGTATTTTAGCCAGATAATTAAACGTAACCTGGTTTTGGCTCTTTACCCACTCGGCGGTTTCGGCAGAGCGGTCGTCTTCCAGCCAGCGGTAGGGGTCAGCCACCTTCGTACCGTGATAATCATCAATTTGGTTGGTTTTTCGGGTGGTAGGATAGCCCAATGGGGTGCCATCCTGACCTGAAGCAACAGTTGAATAGAGCATGAGCAACAGATAAAACAGATAAGCCGGGTTAAGCGAATACATATAGGACAAATTTACGAGTGCGTGAAGCCCTGATCAGTTAACGAATAACGCGCCCATGGACTGCAAAGGCAAATTATACGGGGGATATGCGATAAGGCCGATTAAATTTCCCGGCAGATTCGTGATTCTGTTGGCTGGTGGGCTTGGAAATACGATAAATAGAAAGCTCATTTACAATAGTTTAACACCGCCCTCTTCCAGACAATGAGTTTGCCTATTCGCTGCATATGCCTGACTATCGGCTGGATTTTGTCAATCCAGTCAGGATGGGCACAAACGATGCTGGTAAACAGTTCAGCGTTCCGGGTCGATCACATTGGCGTTAACGACGGGTTAACCCAGGGGTCTGTCTATGCCATGCTCAAAGACAGCCGGGGTTTTCTATGGTTTGGAACGCAGGACGGCCTCAATCGCTACGACGGTCACCGCTTTCGCACGTTTCTGCCAGCCGGTCTGCCGTTGCAGCCGGGCGAATTCGACCAAACGCAGTCGGGCAGTATTCGGGGTGTTAGTGTTCTTGGTATCGTTGAAGACCCGGATGGCAACCTGTGGATTGGTACGGAAGAAGGGCTTAACCGCTACGACCGCCGACGTGACCGATTCGACTTTTTTCTGACTACCGGACCGCTCCCCAAACATCATACTGGCCAAACCACACCCGATGTGGCGCCAACAGCAGCCCAGACTAGCGGCAAACGGGGGCCTTCTAACCGCCAACTGGGCCGTACCCTGCCTTTTCATGTCGATAAGACCAGACTACTGTACCTGAGCGATGCCGAGGGTTTGGTCAGTTTTGATTACCGAAACGGGCGCAAAACAACCCTGGCGGCCGACCTTCATCTTACGCAGGAATATGACCTACCTAATTCAACCGTGCTTACACCAGCCGGTGATATCTGGCTGCACGCATCCAGGGGCCTGATTCGCTACAACTTCCATGACCGGACCGTGTCGCGCTACTTCAGCGACCTGCCCGACAATCAATATGGTCAGGCCCGAATTATTTTCTCTTTTTTCATCGATGCCGACAACATGGCTTGGCTTGGTACCGATTCGGGCCTAATCCGGTTTGACTACCGCAGCAAAACTGCCCAATCGTATGAATGGTTGGGTGGCCAACCCCTCAGCGCCGTGTACAGCATTGCCCCTGACCAGGCTGGGCAACTGTGGCTGGGTACCCAGCGGGATGGGGTTTTGCACTTTGATAAACAATCGCATCAGTTCGGTCAGGTCAATAGCTTCACTAATGTGGGCCAGCGTCTTAGCGAGTTTGAAGTCAGTAAAGTTTACGTCGATAATTTGGGGATCATCTGGGCCAATGTGGACCCCAATGGGCTGGCCCGCATCCTGCCCGACGCATTTTTGTTCAATGGCATGTTTAAGCGCCAGTCGGTGGGTAGTAGCCTGGCTCCTGACCAGAAACTCACCAACTATACGGTCCGTGGCTTCATGGAAGAGCGATTCAACCGAATTTGGATTGCCACCGAAAAAGGAATCGATGTGCTTGATCCGCGCACCAATCGCATCGTACAGCGCTATCTCACCGAGCAGAACCTGGGATCTGTGCCTATGCACAACCTCACCAGGAGCATTTATCGCGATCCGCAACAGCACATCTGGGTGGGAGCAACGGGTGGCGTTCTGGCATTTGAGGACAAAACCCAAACTTTCACGCCAATTCTGTTTACATCTCAGGCCACCCAGGTGAGCGACAACTACGTCAGAAACATGTTGAGTGTCAACGACACAACGTTGGTCGCGGCCACTGAAGATGGCTTATATTCGCTCAATACGGCCCGGCGCAGCTGGTCGAAACTTCCCATTCTGGCCAGCGAAAACATCTTTAGTCTCTGGTATGACGCACCAAACCGGCAGTTGTGGGCAGGTACCTACCTCAATGGGTTTTATTGCTACCAACTGCCTGCTCGAGCCGGGACACCGTGGCGAATGATTCGGTCCGGGCTGGCCGGCCATATGGTCCTACACCTGCGGCCCGAGCCGGTTAATCAGCGAATGTGGTTGTCCACCGATCAGGGGTTAGCCGTTCTGCACTTGGCAACAGGAAAAATCAATGTCTATACAACCAGGCAGGGGTTAGCCAATTCATTTGTGTATGGCAGCCTTGCCGATAAAGATAATAACATCTGGCTTAGCACGAACCGGGGAATTTCCCGGCTCAATCCCGCTTCCGGAACCATTAAAAACTTTGACCTCAATGATGGCCTCCAGGGCTACGAGTTCAACGGCAATGCATACCTGCAAACGGCTTCCGGTGAACTGTACTTTGGGGGTGTCACCGGCTTCAACCGTTTCCGACCCGACCAGTTCCGAAGTTCATCAATCAGTTCGCCAGTTCACATTTATTCGTTTAATGTGAACGAAGAGCCATTTCAACCCGACGAGTATGTGGGAGAACGGAAACAAATCGACTTGGCATACGAACAGAATACGATCTCAATGGAATTTGCCGCGCTTGACTACCGGAGCAACGGCCGCAACACCTACCAGTACCAGCTCACTCATTACGATCCGCAGTGGGTCATGGCAGGCGAGAAAAACTACGTCCGCTACGCTAACCTGCCACCGGGCTCCTATATTTTTCAGGTAAAAGCAGCTAACAAAGACGGGCATTGGAGCCCGCGTAGCCGTCAGTTGGCTATTCATATTCATCCTCCATTCTGGCAAACACCATCATTTATTTTGCTGAGCATCGGTCTTATTGTGCTGGGCATTTTCGGCTGGGTTCGGCAACGCGAAAATGCCATTCGTCGGCAGCAGGCCGACCGGCTTCGGCTAGCCTACAGCATTCAGGAGCAGGTAAAGAAAGACATCGCACGCGATCTGCATGACGAAATAGGGACACGGCTGGCAACGATCAAGCTATATACCACCCAGCTAACCCGGCAGGCCGATGAAACACCGGCTATTGTGGCCTTGAAAACCACTATTTACAGCCTTATCAACGACACCATAAGCGATATTCGGGACCTGCTCCGAAAACTAAATCCACAAACCCTCGAGCGCCATGGATACGTAGCCGCCGTGGAAGAACTTTTCTCCAGGATTAGTGCCAGCGGAGTCGTTAGTGCCAAACTGCTGCTGGATGAACAGGTGCTTAACCCTATCTCTACCAGTCGCCAAACAGCCGCTACGGTAGCCCACCGTCCCCCTGCCGACCAGGAAGTGATGCTGTACCGCATCACGCAGGAGTTGGTGAGCAACTCGCTTAAACATGCCAATGCCGGCTACCTAGAACTCAGAATTCAGCAGCAGCCCAACCGGATGCTGCTGGTGTATAGTGATGATGGCATGGGATTTGACTACGAAAAAGCACGGCGAACGGAAGCCGGTTTAGGCCTGGGAGGCATCGACTCCCGGGTGGCTATCCTGAACGGACGGGTCAATTGGCAAACCCAACCAGGTGCCGGTACGTTAGTCGAAATTGAGTTTCCGATCAGAACAGCCGGCAAACGCCAGCCATCCTCCAACCCAGGCCGCACACCTTACCAGCCCACTCAGCAGGGTAACTGAGCGGTCGGTTCCACGCGGGGAATTAACCCCTGATGGTCGTGTTGGAGTAACATCTCGAACAACCGGACCGTAGCGGCCGCGTCGCCATGGGCACGGTGTCGGTCGTTGAGCGGAATGTCGAGGGCCCGGCAGAGCTTACCGAGGCTGTAGGATGCATGGCCCGGAATGAGTTTTCGGCTTGTCCGGACGGTACAGAGAGTTCGCCGGAAATAATCATAGCCAAGCCAGTTCAGCTCTTTTTTAATGAAGTTGAAGTCGAATCCAACGTTATGAGCGACAAAAACGGCATCCTTCGTAATATCGATGACGTTGCGGGCAACATCGGCGAAGACCGGCGCATCAGCCACCATGGCCTCCGAAATACCGGTCAGATGTCGAATAAAAGGAGGAATAGGGCATTCTGGATTGAGCAGCGAATGGAATGAATCGACGACCTGCTGCCCATCGTGGCGGAAGATAGCAATTTCAGTCAATCGGGTGGGGCCGTTCACACCCCCGGTAGTTTCTACGTCAACGATGCAATACACGAAAAACAATTTATGCCGGATTGACTGGCGATTCCTGATTTTTGAGTTTAAACGTACTTAAGAAACCGTTCGTATAGCTGTAATGCCATTGGCAGTGATGATCAGACGCCCGTCAAGTGGCCATGACCATTTAGTGTTACAACCAAAAACCAGCCCTAATGGTGCAAAAATAAGCCAGCACCAGCCACTTAGCCACGTCCTGACAAAAATATGCCGCCATGACCTTGTCCTACCTCAGCGCCTGCAATGGTCTGGCTGGGTCTGTCTGCCTCAGGCCGGGTCGTATGACAATACCCTGCCGGATTAGCTGGAGCGTGTAAGCGAGTATATAATCGCGGTTGGTCAGCAGATCGTCGTAGTTCCGTACCACGGTAAAATCTGGCTCGACCGTAAAGCCATTAGCCCGGTTTGGCTCGACGGCGTGGGTTAGCTTTTTAAGGGGAATTCTGACCTGCATCCGTGAATTAGGCAACGTAACGGTTTTGAAATACCCCGCAAAATCACCCCAATAAGCGCTGCCGCTGGCTTCGCCGACAAACGTACCCAGGCCGGCATCGAGCGTTTTGGCCAATACCGTTGTGGTAGCCGAAAATGAGGCTCCATTCATCAGAAAATATAAATTGCCTTTGAATGCCGTTTTGTTACGGGGATTATAACGAAAACGGGCTGAGCGGCTTACAAAGCCTCCGGCTTCGGTCGAACGGTATTGCAACCTGAAATGCAGCGCTGACAGTGGATTCCAGCGCGTAACCAGTTCGGCGCGTGCCGCCGGCTTCATCTCTTCGTGCTCCATAAGGGCAAACGAACCGGGCATCCAGTAGCGTAGCAGCCGGGCTGAGTTCAGCACGAGTCCGCCCCCGTTGCCCTGCATATCGACTACTAAATTTTGAATGTTCTGGCGTTTCACCTCCTGGAAGGCCCGCTTGAGCCGCCGGTTAAACCCCCATTGAAATGGGTCCATCTTTTTGACACCCATAAAAGACGATACCCGCAGCACGGCCGTCCGGGTAAGCGTATCCACAACGCGAACGGACAGGTTAGGCCGGTTGTCCAGTTCACTCCGGTAACGGTTGCGCAGAACAGCCCTGAAACCGTTGAGCGTTCGGCAGCGCAGGCGGGTTTGCCGAACGAGCGTATCGCCGGGGAGCCGGTAGGTAATAGCAATGGAATCGGCCGAACCGAACCAGGCCGCGTAGTAATCGGCAAACTGCATCAAGCTCCACTGCCGACGGCCGGTAAGGTTGTCACCATCTGAGCCGGAGTGGTCGTATTCCATCAGTTCGCGGTGAAGATCGGCCACCGTACGTTTGTTGATGGTGAGGAGTTCGGTGCCCCGCCGAAGACTCGTATCGGCCGATACATTATGGCTGATGTAATACTGAGCTCCCACCGGGCGGATAAAAAAAGGAATGAACCGGGTTGATCGGCCCAGGTAGTCTTTGCGGTGGTCGAGGTTGGTATGTCCGTCTTTAAGGGCTGTGACGAGCGGGCTGACGTGGTGGAAAAACGTCAGGTAGTTCATGGGAGCCGTCAGCCGGTTATAGAGCGAGTCGTAGAGCTGCTCCATCTGTAATGGAGGGGTATAATAGCCCATGCCCGGATGGAGCAGATCCAATTTTCGCTTGAGGTAACTAAGGTCCTGGCGGGCCTGACTGGGAGTGAACAACTGCGCCTGGGCAACTGGTTGAGTCAGCCCGATTATGCTTATGATAAGTAGTAAAAAAAGGGTACGGTACATTAGTATAAGTTACGGTATAAGACCAAGTCTGTTAATCCGACATTGATTTCGTGAATATAAAGTTTGACGCAACTAAAATCAATGTTCTTTGTTCAGGAACGCTGTAATATTTTGGGATAGATAAAACCGGCAACAGTAACCGCTATAGGCCGTAACGTAACAAATAGCTCATTTTCAGCTAGAAACACAAAATATACAGGGAATTAGTCAACAGTCGTGAAGGCTCCACATTTTTTCATCAGGCAGAACGTAGCGCTCCTCCTGGTGGGTAATACAAAGGGACGTAACGAAAAAAGGTAGGCTAGTCAGCAGCCCTTTTTTCGTTACTTTGACCCATGAATTATATTGAATTACGCCTGGCCGTTTCACCCGACTACGCCGATATACTTACCGCCGAATTGGCCGAACTCGGTTTCGAGTCATTTGTGGAGACGGACGACGGGCTGAACGCATACATTGCTGAGCCGGATTTTGACGAAAATGCCGTCAGGAACTTGACCGTCAAATACGCGAATCAGACCGCAATAGCCTACGAAGTCAGTTCGTTAGAAAAGAAGAACTGGAATGCCGAGTGGGAGAAAGGATACGAGCCAATTGAAGTAACTGCTGGGCTGGATGCTTCGAAGCAGGTACGGGTGCGGGCCTCTTTCCACGAGTCAGACCTGGTTGACTCCAGCTCACTGAATGGAGTGGCCCGGTTTCGTTACGATATCATCATTAACCCGAAGATGTCGTTCGGAACTGGACACCACGAAACCACAGCTATGATGCTAAAACACCAGTTGTCCCTAAACTTCAGCGAAAAACTCGTGCTTGACGTGGGGTGTGGAACCGGTATTCTAGCCGTATTGGCAGCGAAGATGGGGGCGTGGG
>JAQBNX010000451.1 GCA_028288385.1 Spirosoma sp. | reverse complement strand
TCCACGCAGTAACGCACAATGAACCAACCCTACCTACTCTGGAAATTCGATTGCCAGCCTAACAATACCTTTCTGATTGCGTCCTGCTATAGCCATCAAGGGCGGGGCCTGCACTACTGGATTTGGTTGAATTGAAAAACACACCCCCTAATTATCATTACCCTCTAAACTCATTCTCGAATGAGTGCCGAACTTGGGAGCCGTGCCGCAATCCCAAGCTATCGGAACCTTTGATCTGACCTTTGCCCACCTTTCGGGGCCTGCTCATCAGCACCGCCAGCCCTGTTGAAACTGCCTGTCGTGCGCCTGGTGCCTTGTTGCACTGGCTGTCGCCAACCGGCTGGGCCACCTGGCTGTTTGAAGGCGTTATTGACACGGGGAAGGTCGTCAGCAGCCGGGGGCAGTACACTCAGGCGGGCGTGAAACTCTACACACAGAAAGAATCGGCCCTGCTGCTCACGGTCCGCACAGCGAATATCAGCGCGGACGAAGCCGACGCGGTCGCTACGGTGTTTGATTCCATTGCGGTCTACCTGCTGGTTCCCGATACATCGGACGCGTTCCACCCTATACCGGTGAGCATCGAACCCGGCACCTTCAATGTGCACAGCACGCGTGAACTGGTGCATACCATCGAGCTTTCTTTCACCCTGCCGGCCCACCGGTCCCAGCGCCGATGAACGATGGACTCTACTTGGACGGTGTATGGGTAGCCGAGGCTGATATTTCGCTGAATCTGCAGCTAAACGATCTGACCAAGCCCTACACCATTCAGGCCAGCTATTCCAATAGCTTTTCGATTCCGGAATCGCTCACAGTGCGCGATCTTACCCAGAACGCCGAGCAGATCGACGCCGGTGGTCAGCATCCCTACAAACTCTTTCGTGCCCGGCTCATCGAAGCGAGGGAGGGCATTTTCCTGGGTCACGCGCGGCTGACTGTTTTCAAAGGCGGCTGGACGGTTATTCTGGTGCAAACGACTAAATCCCTATTTGAAGCACTGTCTCAAAAATCCCTGCGTGATATGGACCTAGCGCGTTATGACCATAAGTGGAACATCGCCACCATCACGGCGATGGTACTTCGGGCCTCAGCAGGATCGATACGGGGGCCCCGGTCTTGTCCATAACGTATTCGATGCGCCAGTTTTCCCGACTTTTTAAGAAGTCGCAGGGCCTGAGCAGCAGCACGTCGGATATGCGTGAGCCGTAGAGGTAGAACTGAAGTAGAAAGGTATCGCGCGATAAGGCCAAGTGGCCGGTAAGCTCCAGCCGGGCCAGATCATCAATCTGAGCCGCCGTTAGCGCCTGTTTTTTGGCTTTCGTGCGGGTAATTCCAGCATCGCCAGCGGATCATTCTGAGTCAGCCCGCGTTTTCTCGCATCGCGAAACACAGCGCCTAAGAACTGCATGCGTTTTTTGAGCGTATTGTCGGATTTGACATGGTGCTCTTTGAGCCAGCGGGCTATGCGCAGGATCCAGCCTTCATTGACTTCATCCAGCGAGATGTCGGTCACGGGCTCAGAATCACTAAGGGGCCTTGGGTGAGCACGAAATTGTCGGATGCGGTTCACGTGGCTTTCGTACTTTTCAGCCGAGTGGTAGGAGCCCCGGCCCCGCATGCGTTCGATGTAGGCTGTTGCCGCTCCGATCAAGCCCGTCTGGTCCCGCTGCTCTTCAAAAACAGCCTCGCCTGTTATGGGCAGCCTTTGCGCTGAAGGTCGAGCAGCCGGTCATTAGCTGGGTTATAGACCGAATTGATGGTTTGATTCAAGGCTACGTGACTCGGGTGGCCAGCTTTGATGCGAGCCGTTCGGGCGTTCCAGTAGCGGGGATCGATCTGGCAGATAGTTTTTCGGCGAAACTGCCGGCCGGCTATTGTTTCATAGATGAGTTGCAGCATAACGGCCCGGGTGCCGTCGTTATAGGTTTTGCTGTGAAGCATGACGCGCAGTGAAGCCATAATATGTGCAACTGGGTGCACAAGGGTTGCACAGCAAATATAGAAATGGTCGGCTAATGTCGGTTAATAAAAGGAGGTTAATTAGAGCAGGATGGACAGTGTCGCTTTTATTGGGTGAGATGGACAGATGATGGGACTTATTTGCGGTTTCTCCGTCTCTACAAAACACTCACAAAAAAGCGGACGAATTGTCCGCTTTTTTGTTATCCAACCATGACCCGTAACCAACTCGATGAACTGATTTTGCAGGGCGAAGGGGCCCGACTTGAATTTAAACGGTCTATTTCGGCGGCTCACCGCATTGCCCGGACGCTGGTAGCTTTTGCTAACACATCCGGTGGGAGTCTGCTGATTGGGGTGGCTGACGACGGGGCTATACTGGGAGTATCATCGGAGAGCCGTGAAATACACCGGATTGAGGAAGCCACCGACCGGCTGGCCGATCCGGCCTTATCCATTACATACGAAACACTGTCGCCCGATGGACGTAAGGTATTAATCATCCATGTTGAAGAAAGCGACGAAAAGCCACATTACGCCCTGGACGAAGCGGGTAAGCGTACCATCTATGTTAGAGCCAAAGACAAATCAGTACCGACAAACAAACTGATTATTGCCCCTACAACCGCTGAGGCACCTTTATTGCAGTCGCCCGTAGCCAGAACACTCATTCAGTACCTGCGAAGGAATGACGACATCACTGCTGAGAAATACGCTAAACTCATTAATGTATCTACATATCGGGCCGGTAAATTGCTCACTCAATTTGCCGAACAGGGATTGCTGTTACTCATTAACAAGTCGAGGCCAGTACGATATGCGCTCAAACTGGCAGAGTGATTTTGGTTATTCGATTACGCAGCTAACATAGCTTCACACCTCAAAATGACATCTGTTAAGTTATTGGATAATTTAAATCATCCAATCATGTTAGCAATCCTGTCGAACTTTGCATCACTATGATAGCTGACCAATCAATTACCAAAGAAGATATTACTACGTTCTTCGCCGAATTGCAGGACCGCATCTGCCAGGCATTGGAAGAGGCCGACGGAGCAGGGGTGTTTCGCGAGGATACGTGGGAGCGGCCAGGTGGGGGCGGGGGACGTTCTCGCACGATTACTAATGGGGCCGTTATTGAGAAAGGGGGCGTTGGATATTCGGTGGTACATGGGGAAGCCACAGAATCCACGCTCCGGGCGCTGAACCTGTCCGAGCCGGCCGAATTCTATGCAACAGGGGTGTCGATTGTCATACACCCCCAAAACCCCATGGTGCCGATCATTCACATGAATGTCAGGTATTTCGAGATGAGCACGGGGCACAACTGGTTCGGTGGAGGCATCGACCTGACGCCCCACTACGTAGTGGAAAAAGATGCGCGCTGGTTTCATCAGTATTTAAAAACCGTCTGCGACCGCCATGATCCGACCCATTACCCTACATTTAAGCCGTGGGCCGACGAGTACTTTTTTATTCCGCACCGCCAGGAAACGCGCGGCATCGGTGGCATATTTTTCGATTACCTCAAACCAACTTCCAATGCCCATAAAGCCCACCTGTTCGCCTTTGTGCAGGACGTGGGCAATGCCTTTGCGCCAATTTACACGTATTACATGCATAATAACCGCGATTTACCCTTCGGTGAGCGCGAAAAAAACTGGCAGTTGCTGCGCCGGGGCCGCTACGTTGAGTTTAACTTAGTGTGGGATCGGGGCACTAAATTCGGGCTGGAAACCAACGGCCGCACCGAGTCGATACTGATGAGTATGCCCCCGCAGGCTAACTGGACGTATGACTACCATCCCGAAACCAACAGCCCGGAAGCTCAAACGCTCAACTTATTACGTAAATGAGTGGACTGGGGAAACCAGCCATTGACTTAAGATTCTTTTTTGGCCGACTTGCTGCTCAGCAACTGACTTAAGTCCCAGAGTTGGGCGGGGTCGTAGCGCAGATGTCCGTTCTGGATAGTCAGTGGACTGTCAACGTTGTTGTGATACAACTGGCCTGTACCGAGGCCCTGGGGCAGCGTATTTTTGTACTGCGCCATGTATTGTGCCACGGCGTTGAGCCCAATGTTTGACTCCAGTGCTGAAGTAATCCACCAGCCAATGCCCAGTCGTCCGGCCAGTTCAATCCACTCATCGCAATGACGCATCCCACCTAACAGCGTTGGTTTGAGGATGATGAATTGAGGCTGTATTTTTTTGAGCAGATGAAATTTATGGATGTATTCCATCTGCCCGATCAGCTCTTCGTCAAGGGCAATTGGAAGGGGCGTGTGGCGGCATAGGTCTGCCATCAGCTCAGGCTGACCGGCGCGAATGGGTTGCTCAATGGAGTGAATCTCATAGGTTGCCAGGCGTTCTAGTTTTTCCATTGCCTCATGTGGTCTGAAGGCACCGTTGGCATCTACCCGCAAGGTCACCTGCTCCGGCGTAAAGCGGTCACGAACCATAGCGAGCAAATCGCATTCCTGCTCAAAGTCAATGGCCCCTATTTTTAATTTAAGCGTAGTGAAGCCTGCCTTGAGTTTTTCTTCGATTTGCTGTCGCATGAAGGCCGGGCTACCCATCCAGATCAGGCCATTAATGGGCAGGGTGCGGTGGCCATTCGTGAAATCAGAGTCCCACAAAATCCGTCGCCCACCTCCAAGAAAATCGACCATGGCTGTCTCGAAGCCAAACAGAATGCTCGGAAATTCCTGGTCAATCACCTGGTTCAAAATAATGGGCAGGTTCCAACTAAACAGTTGGAGATCCATGTCATTGAACTCACGGCAGTACCGACTTAAGTGAAACTCAAAATCGGGTCGGTCGTCGTAACTAAGGCCTTTAAGCGGTCCGCATTCACCGTAACCAATCACCGAGTGATCGTCTGTATCAGTGAGCCGGATGAGGTAGGAGGTTTTTTCCGTAAGCGTACCGCGCGACGTACCTGCTTCAAAGCGAAAGCGAAGAATATATTTTAGGTAGTCGGCTTTGAGACTCATTGTACCGGGAAAAGGGGGCGGGCGTTCACAATCCTAAAAGTACTACTTTTGACTACTCGCAAATGCCATTGATCCTAAATTATTAGTGAAGCCCGCTGCTCTCACCTGGTTACTGCTGCCATTCAGTAAAATTTATGGCGTTATTACTGATGTCCGTAACTGGCTGTTCGATAGTGGGTTGCTAAACATATACAAGCCGGAAGTCTTTACCATTGGGGTGGGTAATCTAACGGTAGGGGGAACAGGAAAAACGCCCATGATTGAATTTTTGATTAAACGGTTCTCTCACACTCCGGCTTCCATACCCTACGAGACCGCTACGCTAAGCCGAGGCTACGGCCGAAGTACCAAAGGGTTTAAGATAGCAGCCGATGATGATACCGCCGACACCCTCGGCGACGAGCCGCTTCAGTTGTACCGTAAATTTGGGCAGAAGGTAAATCGATCGCACGGACCGGTCTCGCTTGGGCACACTGACCCGTCCAGCACCGGCCGGGTGCGGGTGTGCGTCGGCGAACGACGGGCTGATGCCATTCAAAAACTGCTGGCAGAGTATCCCGAAACAAAACGAGTGCTACTCGACGATGCTTTTCAGCACCGTGCCGTCCGTCCACACCTGAATCTATTACTGATGGATTATAACCGGCCATTCTTCACTGATTACCCGTTTCCGGCCGGGCGGCTTCGCGAACGTCGATCCGGTGCCCAGCGTGCCGACGCCATTATCGTAACTAAATGCCCAAATTCCTTATCGCAGCCTGACCAGCGGGCGATTTCTTTAAGGATACGTCAATACACCCAGCCTCAGGTCCCAATCTTCTTTGCCGGTCTGCAATATGATCAGCCAATGTCTTTTGCCCTCCATCAACCCACTGAGTGGCTGGGTAAAGTGTTGTTGGTGTCCGGTTTGGCCAATGCCAATTCGCTGGAACGCTACGTCCAAGAGAAATTTTCGTTGGAGCGTCATTACCGTTTTGCCGACCACCATGCCTATTCCCGCCACGACCTCGACAGTTTGTTAAGTCAGTTGCGACCGGGTATGGGCCTGCTGACAACGGAGAAAGACTGGGTGAAACTAGATGCCCTGCTAACCCCCGATGAACGAGCAACACTACCGTTATATTACCTGCCGGTTCAGGTGGTGTTTCTTGAGGGTGATGGTGATCGGTTTGACCAGTTTATAGACGCAGCAAGGTAAGGGTTGCAGCATTGGGTTGATAACAGTGTGCAGGAACACTATCGGATAAAATCATGGCACATCCTTAAAATTCGTTAATGGAATATGACATCCTTCAGGCTGTCCGGTGATTTGGCGTACTTTTGACCCAATGAACGGACGTTTTTGGTTACCACTTTTGTTTCTTTTTCTGTCGTTGGTGGGGCGGGCTCAGCAATTTCCAGGTGGGGGCCAGTTGCCCGGTGGCTTTCCGGGTGGTTTTGGTGGTCAGCAGGGGCGTCCCGGCAGCACAACCGGTGCTACAGGTACAGGGAGTGGCAACGGCATCGACGATTCCACGAAGGTTATCTATGGCCCCAAGACCACCCGCTACGTGCTGGAGGACGATATTTTTAACAATCGAACCAGGCACTATACGGTCGACACAACGATGGACGATGTTCACCGGTTTACCTACGTGCAGCGCAGCCAGAATCAGTATCAGGATCTGGGGAATCTGGGAACGCCCATGCGACCGGTATTTGTGCAGGTACCCCAGCAGTTAGGCGCTCAGACGGGCTACTACGTTTTTGCCCCCTATGCCTATCAGACGATGGGAGTGCGGTATTTTGACACCAAATCGCCCTTCTCCGACATGTACCTGGCTCTGGGCGGTCGTAACCAGAACATCCTGCGATTCGATTTTACGCAGAATATCAATCCCCGCTGGAACGTCGGATTCAACGTACAGCGATTCACCTCCCAGAAACAGTTTGGCACCAGTGGCAACAATGATCCCTACAAACTCCTGGCACAGAACTGGGGTTTTCTGGGGCACACCAATTACCACTCCAAAAACGATAAATAC
>JAQBNX010000446.1 GCA_028288385.1 Spirosoma sp. | reverse complement strand
GCCAGCGCATGATTGAAATTCTCTACATACGCATTCGGTCGGCCTGCCGCACCACCATGGCCACGCCCACGCTTCGAAAGGTTTGCCATAGCACGAATTTCGCCCGTTGCCACTTCCATTACAATCACGCAGCCTTTGGCCGCTTGGTATTTTTCGAGCGCCGACCGTAGGGCCGATTCGGCCATATCCTGGTAGTTAACGTCGATGGTTGTGTACAGGTCCATTCCCGATTCGGGTTTCATATCCGGACCGTCGTTAACCGGTTTGCGAATACCACCCGAAAGTACCTCCACTAACCCCACTGCATTTTTGCCGGCCAGTTCAGACTGGAACGAAGCCTCCAGACCAATCAGCCCCCGGCCGGTTTTGGCGTCGAGGTTACCAATGGTTCGCTCGGCCATCGACCCAAACGGATGATAGCGTTCGTAGTAAGGGCGCATCACCCCCCCACGAGCCGCCACCTTCGCCGACGACCGAAAAAAGGGCCATTTCAGCATCATCTGCCGCTCTTCGAACGTAACACGACGTCGGTTCAGGAGAACATACCGTCGTTTGCGGGCTCGTGAATCACGAATTATATCGGTGTAGTCGCGGGCAGAGCGGTCTTTGTAGATGCGAGACAGGAGCAGGCCCAGCGAATCTACTTTTTTAGCGAAATACTCTGGTTTAGCCGTCGTTGGATCAAGCCCCACTACGTAGGTTGGCAGAGAGGTTGCCAGCAGGCTGCCATCCCTGGCCAGAATGTTGCCGCGCATAGCCCGGATTGTGTCACGCTGAATGAGCGTTGCTGCCACCCGTTCGCGCCAGAATTTCCCCTTGAATGTCTGGAAATACTGAACATAGACCAGCCGGAACATCACGGCCAGTGCAAGGACCAGAACGATGTAGAAAACGTGGTTGGCCCGTTGAATAATATCCTGCTTAATGTTCATTGGACTTGACGACAATTTTATGAGGTGGGGTCTGACTGTCGGCTAAACCGATCGTAACAACCCGTTTCATGATTTCAGATTGTTTGCCGCTTTTCATAAAATCGGCATTCAGTACCGTGTACTGCGAGCGTAGTTCATCAACCTGCATTTTGGTCCGCTGAATTCGCCGGACGAGCCGCTCAGCGTTATGATTTAGGCCAATATAAACGACTAGCAGGAATGTGACCCACAAAATACGGTCGATGTGTCTGATTGGCCAGGCATTGTCTTCGCCAAAAAGCCGATCCAGGCCAATGAAGTCGTTAAGCCAGCTAGCCAGTTTTAACCGACGCCGTTGCTTTTTCTGTTTTGGAATGCGCTCGGGTTCACGGAAGGTATTCTTAGCCATAACGGAGGCTTAAAGCAGTGTAATTACAAAGAAACAAAAACATTGCTAAACCCGTAATAAACAAATAAAACAGGCAAGGCCAGACCAGGCAATATTCCTTTAAGGAAACGCTGCCTGGTCTGGCCTGCTTTATTCGTACGGGGCTAAACTACTCTTTCCATCGCCATTCATTGGCAATTTGCAATGGGGTCCGCAGACCCTGGGTAACCAGGTAATCCCGGATTTGAGTGTCCGTCTGCCGACGGGTCGGAATGTCCTCTGCGTCGGCGAGGGCGTAGAGCAGCATGGTCGAGTAGCGGACCGTGTTCCGTAATTGGCCAGCATCAACGAGGTTAATTTTATCGCAGTCGGCGTGGTAGCAGTCGAGTACTTCACGGGCAAGGTGGCCATTCATGCCTACCACCGGCACTCCTTCCAGCATGAACGGCTGATGATCTGAGTGCAGCCCAGCCTGGTTCTGCATCTGGTTGGCAAATGCCGGTTCAACTTGTTTCATGGTCTCGCCAACCGTATTCAGGAACGACACCATGTCGGTCCGGCCAAAGGCATTCAGCCCACTGGGGTCGTTGGTCATGTCGAGATTCAGCATGTACCGTACTTTATCTAACTGCCCGGATTTCTTCAGGTTCTCGACCATCGCCCGCGAACCGAGCAGCCCCTGCTCTTCGCCCATGAATAAGACAAACTCGATGGTGCGTTTGGGTTTCAGCTTCAAGGCTTTCAACGTGCGGGCAATGTCCATGACCGCAAAGGAGCCAATGCCGTTGTCAATGGCGCCGGTTGCCAGATCCCACGAGTCCAGATGCCCGCCAATAATTATTTTTTCGTCCGGGTACTTAGACCCTCTCAACGTGGCTATAACGTTTCGGGCCCGGATTTTTTTGCTCGTATTGGTCATATCGATGAGGGCGTGCAGGTTGCCGGGTTCTTCCTGCATCCACGAACGTAGTGCCTGTCCGCTTTCGAGCGAAATGCAGACCGATGGAATTGTAATAAGTTTTCCCGTTACCGACGCCGTGCCAGTCAGGAGAACATTGCCCGCCACGAGATTGACCATAATAACTCCCGACGCCCCGTACTGTATGGCCAAAGCTGTTTTTTCGGAACGGTGCAGGTTGCGGGCTCCCTTCGTTGGAGCCGCCAGACCAATGTTGACCAGGACAACTTTGCCCTTGATTTTGTCTTTCAGTGCGGCAAAGTCGCCTTCCAGACCGTTGCCAACGTCAATAATTTGACCTTTCACATGGGCTTCAACCGGCGAGTGCGCCAGTGCAACCACAGCTACCTCGCGGAAATTGTCACTACGGTCGGGCACTACCGATAGGGTAACTGTATCGCGTGCCCAGGCTTCTACCTCAAACGGCTCGTAGCGGACTTCCCGAAAACCATACGACGCAAGGAGGTTGTAGGCATATTCTTCCGCGCGGGTTCCATTGGCGCTGCCGGTCAGCCGGTGGCCCAATCGCTGCGTTGCATTCGACAGGGTTTCATAGGCACGGCTGTGTTGGTTTACTTCGGTGTTGATGCGGGTAAACGCTTTTTCGAGCGAAATTTTGTCGGGATAAAAAGCGCTCAGGCAACCGGCGGTGCCGATACAGAACAGGACGAGCCAGCGATGGGGCACGTAATCGTTTCGGTGCATAGAAAGGGGTTGAAATACTCAGCTAAATATACAAAAAAAGCGGGTGATTTTGGTTCCGATTAAGCAGACGCTTTGTGCAGCAAAAGCGTTAGACTTATTGGTAATTTATATGCCTGACACGCCTTATTTCTATTGTACGGTACGGTGCTCGTTTTTAATGGATTAACTGAGCTCACTTTCATTACTTGTTTTTATATTTACTGGTCGTTCCGTAGTTTTGATACAGTTTGCCTTTATCTGTTCGCTTTATCCTTACATGTTAGCCAAAACCTACGGCGCA
>JAQBNX010000444.1 GCA_028288385.1 Spirosoma sp. | reverse complement strand
GGCCAGGTGAGGCAATACCGGATTTCCCCTGTACTGATCCGAACCGAGCAGAACAGTTGACCAGAAGCCAACCAGGCGTGGAATATGATGTTCCCAATCAACCTGTGCCACTACGTCGAACACCGGTCCCAGCATTACGTCCTGACGAATCTTACCGTAGAACTGCCCGACCAACTCTTCAACGTCGTGGGTGGATTGAATGTCGTGTTTATCTATGCTCATGTGCGTGTGTACTGATGAGCCGACCCAGTACTATTGGCTTTATTTATACTTCAATGCGGAGCAGATGCAGCTGCAATACGTAAGGGTCCAGTTCGATGTAATTCTGCTCCCCCTGCCAGGTATAATACGCTTCTGTTAGCAAGTCATGCATGGTATAAGGCTGGCTGGGGTCAATGCCTAACTGCCAGATAGGCACCTGAACCATCCCCGCCCGGCGCTGGTATGCATCAGTATTCACCACAACGAGCAATTTATTCGTATCCGAAACCTTCAGATAAGCCATGATGGCATCGTCGCTTACCTGACAGAAGGTTAGATTGTTGGTTGTTTGCAGGGCTGCGTTTTCTTTCCGAATGCGGTTGACCAGCGAGATCAGGTACGTTAATTTATTGGTTTTTCGCCAGTCCCAGTACCTGATCTCGTATTTTTCAGCATTTAAGAACTCTTCTTTATCGGGACACGGAGTGTGGTCCATTAACTCGAATGACGGGCCATAAATGCCGTAGTTGCTCGATAGCGTAGCGGCCAGAAAATAACGAATCATGAACTGCGGCTCATGGCCGCTTTGCAGGCTATACGGATTGATGTCGTGGGTGGCAGGCCAAAAATTAGGGCGAAAATAATAGCGCATGTCCGTCTGGGTTAATTCCGTTACGTAGTGCTGCAAGTCTGCCTTGGAGTTCCGCCAGACAAAGTAGGTGAACGACTGCGTAAAGCCCCTTTTCGCCAACTGTTGCATTACTTTTGGTTTAGTGAAGGCTTCGGCCAGGAACAGCATGTCCGGGTAGTCCCGTTTTACTTCGGTTATAATCCACTCCCAGAAACCGAATGGCTTGGCGTGAGCAGTATCGACCCGCACAATCCTGACACCCCACGCGGCCCACACCAGCAGCACCCGTTTAAGTTCGTTCCAGAGGTTTTGCCATTCGTCGGCCTCAAAATCAATCGGGTAGATGTCCAGGTGTTTTTCTGGTGGATTCTCGATGTACTGGATAGTGCCATCGGGGCGTTTTTTAAACCATTCGGGGTGTTCCTTAACCCAGGGGTGGTCGGGCGAGCATTGAATGGCAAGGTCCAGGGCTACTTCCATACCGTAATTGGCCGCAATAGCAATCAGGTGTTTGAAATCCTCGATGGTACCGAGTTCCGGATGGATGGTGTCGTGCCCACCGTCGGCCGAGCCGATACTGTAAGGAGTGCCTGGTTCGCCCGGCAGGCAGGTCTCCGAATTATTTTTGCCTTTTCGGTGAGCCGTTCCAATGGGGTGAATTGGTGACATACATAGTACGTCGAAGCCCATGCCGGAAATTCGAGGCAGGAGGGCTTCCACATCCCGAAACGTACCATGGGCGGGCAGGCCACCGGCCTCCGGCTCGGGGGCGGCCGAACGCGGAAACAGGCAATACCACGAACTGAACCCTGCCCGCGGCCGATCGACCTCAATTAACAGCTCATGGTTATACCTTGTCGAGTGCCTGCGGTCGGGATAGCGAGTGGCGTAGAAAGTAAACTGATCGCTTTCGGCTAAGGATACAGCTTCGTCATACCGATCGGCGGCCGTAGCTCCGGTCCGAAACAGTGTTGCCATGCGAGAAATGGCAACAACGTCAGGATTTTTTTTCGCCACTTTTCCACCCGCTCGTTTCAGCATACTCTCCACAAACTGGGCTCCGGCCAGCAGTTCACTAGTGATTCGTTGACCGTCAGCCACTTTCACATAGACTTCATGCTGCCACGAGGCCGGGTAGTCAACCCACGCTTCGAGGGTGTATGCGTACCGGCCCTGCCTGTCAACAATGAACGCAGCACCCCAACGGTCATTGTTGAGCTGAGCCATCGCCGTCTCGCTCCATGTCTCATCGTCGATATGCCTATATAGAAGCCGGGCGGCAACCAAATCCTGACCATCCAGGAATATATCGGCCTCCACAGCAATTACGTCGCCCGGTACGGCTTTGATAGGAAACCTTCCCCCGTTGATTTCAGGCGAAACGTTTTCAATAACGACACGAACTTGCCCGTCCACAGCGCTCAATGGGTTTGATGGGATAGGCGCTACGGGATCAGGAGTGAGCAGTTTTTTTTTGCGGGAACGGGGGGCGTCTGCTGAGGGAGTATTCATACGGAACGTGCGTAGATTGGTTATCGTTTGCCGGGCCGTTTCGGTGGTCAGACACTACTGCAAAGAAAATGGGCCTGAGTCGTTTTTCAGCAATAAATAGCAAACATCATCACACCAAATTACGTATTAACCCCTGGCTGATTACTTGAAATACGCATATTTTCAGAACGGGTAATTATGCGCTAAACCTCTGAGGATCTTAGTGATAACTTTGTATAGTCAGTCGAGTTGATAAGCCCGGCTGGTTTTCCTTTTATGCTGCCGGGCTGGCCAGCGGCAGCAGCACTTTTTTCTCAATCTTCCCAACCCATTAACCAATTCTCAATCATGAGTCAGGAAAAAAAACGGTACGTCGTCACGTACTCCGAAGACCAGTCGGGCAAAGAGGCCCTCAGTGAAACGCTTAACATTTCGGCGGGCGATATTGAAGACGGGCTGACTGTCATGTCCAGTGACCGCGACATCACCAGCGCCGACGTGCTGCACTTCGACAATTTGAACACCTCAGTTGTGTCGCTGACTAATAAGCAGAAAGCAGAATTACAAAAAAAACCCGGCGTAATCGAAGTTGTTGAGGATTTCGACATGCATGCACTGGAAGCTGTAACCTCTAACGGCGACGACACGACGCTGTTTGATACCAGCCCATACACTAGGGAAGAGGACAGTACCGGCACCACCGAGCAGCAGTTGTACATGCTCGGCTACAGCGATGGCTATCAGGCCATGCAAACCAAATTGCGCGAACTAATTGAACCGGACAACAAAAACGTCGGCAAGGATACCGAAACCCAACAGCCGCCTATTCTAAGACCAGGACCAATCCTGCCCCGTCCCATCCCGCCCATTCTATTTCCCACACAGCCCATTCCCTGGAACATTCAGCAGATAAAAGCACCGGGTGCCTGGAAACGCGGTATCAGGGGCGATGGCGTGAAGGTGGCCGTCCTGGACACGGGCATCGGCCCTCATGCCGACCTGATTGTATCAGGTGGTGCCTCATTTATTTCTGGCGTGGCCAGTTTCAACGATGACAACGGCCACGGCACGCACTGCGCCGGTATCGTTGGTGCCCGTAACAATTTCATCGGGGTGGTTGGCGTAGCTCCGCGCTGCCAGTTGTTTGGGGTGAAGGTGCTGGATTCCACCGGCCACGGACCGTTTAGCGGCATTGTGGCTGGTTTGGGCTGGGCATTAGCCAACAAGATGGACGTAGTGTCGATGAGCCTTGGGGCAGTGATGCCCTGTCAGAATGCCCCCGCAGCGTTGATAAACGCCATCAATCAACTGCTGGCGGCTGGCTGCGTCGTTGTGGCAGCAGCGGGTAACTCAAATAATGAGCCCAACCCGCCTGATCGGTTCGTGAACGTACCGGGCAGCATCAAGGGCGTTATTGCCGTGGCGGCCACTGATCAGAACAATCAGATTGCTTCGTTCTCGTCGCGGGGTGGGGCCTGCAACCAGGTCACCATTTCGGCAC
>JAQBNX010000441.1 GCA_028288385.1 Spirosoma sp. | reverse complement strand
GGCCACAGTCAGGGCAACCGTAGCAAGGAGGAATCCAAACGATTTTTTCATAAGAATTGGGGAGGCAATTGATTAATTAAAATAGAAATAACCGGTTGGGGCAAGCCCGACAAAAATAGGTGGTTCCGGTTGATAAGCCAATTCGGACTTTGCATTTTCCTATTAAAACAACTGTTTGACAAATGTTTCCCGAAAACGTTTAAAATAAATTTATAATTAACCCCTATGCTGCCGCCAATTGATCGCTTTTCCGGCCACGCTGATCTTTATGCGCAGTACCGCATCGATTACCCGGATGATCTGTACAACTTTATTCTGCAGGCCGTGCCGCAACGCGCGACTGCCTGGGACTGTGCCACGGGTAACGGCCAGGTAGCGGGTGCACTGGCAGACCAGTTTAACCAGGTAGATGCGACGGATATTAGTGAAACTCAGTTGATCATGGCCGTTCAGAAGTCGAACATCCGCTATCAGATCAGCCCCGCCGAACGAACGCCCTTTGCTGATCATACATTTGACCTCATCACCGTAGCGCAGGCGCTGCACTGGTTTGATGTGGATGCGTTTCACCACGAAGTGCATCGAGTGGCCAAACTAGGTGCCGTCATTGCAGAGTGGGGTTACGGACTGGCGAATATATCTCCCGATCTCGACGTCCTCATGCTTGATTTTTACCGCAACCGCGTAGGGCCCTATTGGGACCCGCAACGAAAATATATTGATACTGCCTATGCTACGTTGCCATTTCCGTTTGCCGATGTGAAACGGACGGAATTTATGGTTCAGCGACACTGGCCGCTGGATCGCTTCCTCAACTACCTGCGTACGTGGTCTGCCGTGCGTCAGTATATCCACGAGAATGAGGAGGACCCCGTTGTTAGCCTGGGCGATAGGCTAAAGCCGCTTTGGGGAGATGGTGAGCGGGAGGTGTTGTTTCCTGTATTTCTCAGGATGGGCCGTGTTTAGTCGCTAAGGTTCCCAAACCACGCGCATTACTTTACCCCGCACGCCAATGGTCTGGAAAAACTCTAACCAGTGCAATTGTTGGGGGCCGAGGTGATCGGTGGGTGATTTGACTTCCACAAAATCATATTCCCCCTGGTCGTTCCAGATCAGCAGATCGGGAAAGCCGCGCGTGTGTTCGCGCACATTGCGGGCCATTTCGAGCAGGATAAGCCTGAGCTGTTCAATGTCCAGGAGTTCAATCATGCGGTGCACCAGTGTCAACAATTCATCCGACCAGTCGACGAGTACGTTCGTTATACCGTATTTAGCATTGAACATCCGGCCTGTTTGCACCCGCCAATCGTCTTTAGTGCCGAGGTCAGCAAGTCGTTTTTTGAGTAAATCTTCGCGCTTTATGTAGAAATCCGGCAAGTAAAAGTCCGACGGAGCACGTTGCAGCGGGTGATGAATAGCCGAAACGTTGGCGTCGTAGATGATGTCCCAAAACACCAGCCCGAACAGCCCGCGCCAGGGGTAGTTTTCTGTAAAAGCTGCATCGTAGCCCTGCTCCAGATAATGGTTCATTACGCCCGCTTCGACATGGTGGCGATAGGCGGCCGGGATGTCGACGCTTTCGGCATCGGACAGGAAACGGGTCGTGGCTTTTCGTGATTTTTTCTTGGCACCCGCACTTAAAATTTTCTCACGAAAGTCGTTGGCAAAATAACGTTCCTCGGCATTGAGGGGCTTCACCGCAATTTCGTCGCAGAGGGCTAGTGCCTCGTCAATCGAGCCGTTTTTGAACAGCAGCCGCACACGCCGTTCCCGCGCCGGAACCCGGTCCGAAAGCTCGTAGACGGACAGAGCCTGTTCTGGCAGTTTCTGCCGTTCCAGAAAAGCGCCAACCCGGCAAACCAGTTTCTGATAGCCGGGGATCGCAATTTCGGTTAGTTCGGGGCGCGTTTCATTCCAGTTTAGAAACCAGTTGTATATATCATCGGCGGGCGCTTCGGCGGTTTTCAGTTCGTAGAACTCCTCGTTCGTGAGTGAAATCAAGAGCTTATCCTCTACTTCTTTACGCGTGCGGAAACGGGCCGTCATCTTATTTTCGTCGTAGCGCTCGAAGTTGACCATGCCCAGGTCTCGCACGACAAAGTCGGTCATACTACCACCCCGGTTGCCAAAAAACAGGTATTTAATCATCATACCTTCGGCCTCGAAGTTCATCTTAATAACCGTTTCCCGGGTAGTGAGGCTCGTGACAATCTCTGCGAAATTCAGTTCGTTCAGCGCATAGTGCACGACACCTTCTTTCTTTTCTTTGTTTAGCGCCCGCAATTCTTCCGACTCTAACGGCAGCAGTTCCAGGAGTTCAGGTTTTGTGAATACAGCCAGCGCATCGCTGCCCAGGCTCTCGTGGTGAGTTGACAACCGTTCAATGAATCCAGCGATCAGCAGCTCGCCCACGGCGGCCGGTAGGTCATTTATTTCGCGATATTGCAGTTTATTGACTCTAAAGAAGAGTCCTTTGCGGTTACTAATACGTACGTAAAGGCACTGAGCATCGAGGCTTAGTGTCTCAAACCGACGTACAAAATCCCACTCGGCTTCGTTCAGTAGACCACCGTACAAGCGCTTGACAAAGTCGAGCACGTACTGAAAATTGTCGAGGTAGTAACGGGGTGTCAGTAAAACTTTCTGGCGTCCGATCATTGGTTTATGTAGGCTGGTGATACGGCATCCTGATGGTAGCGTCCGTACAAACAACAGGTTACTTTTCTGAACGAAGTGGCCGGAATGTTGTAATGCCAACCTGTTATAACAACAAAAAATTGAGCATTTATGTCCCTAACCGACGTTCTGACTACCTTAACCGATCAGAGTATACTGCCGCCTGAACAGTCGTCTAAAATAGCCGAATTTGAGGAAAAGAAGCCATTTTCTCTGCACTGGGAGCTACGTGCCATGCTGTTTGTGGGTATCCTGCTGTTGAGTTCGGGTCTGGGCCTACTAGTCTACGATAACTTTGACCAAATTGGGCATGGCGCACTGTTGGCAGCCATGGCCGCTGGCTGCGGTGTCTGCTTTTTCTTTGCCTGGCGATACCGCCCGACCTGGTCGATGGAAAAAACGGTAAGCCGTTCAACCTTCGGTGATTATGCCTTGTTGCTGGCTTGTCTGTTGTTTTTGACGCTGGAGGGATACGCGCAATACGCGTATCATGTTTTTGGTGAACGATACGGGCTGGTGACATTGTTGCCTGCCGCGTTGTTTATACCACTGGCCTACCGTTTTGATCACCGGGGCGTACTGGGTATGGCGCTAACGGCGCTCATTTCGTGGGTTGGCGTCTCAGTCCGGCCGCTCGAACTCTATGTCAAAACAAATTTCTTCGATCGATCAACTGTCTTCTCAGCCATTATCCTCGCGTTGGTGCTCATTGGCGGAGCGCTTTTGTTCGAACAACGGCGCCTGAAACCACATTTTACAGAAACGTATCTGGCCATTGCTGGCAACCTGTTACTAGTGGCTTTACTGGGTGGTTTGTTCAACTTTGTGGGGTTGCGGCTGTGGTTCGCGCTTGGTTTGCTGGGCGTTTGCGTGGTTTTTGACCGATATGCCCGACGGCGCAAGTCCTTCCTGTTTTTGTTGATGAGTACCGTGCATGGCTACATCGGCGTTACGTATCTGGTATTTCATTACCTGCTCGATGGTTTCTTGGGAGGCTCAGGACTGGATTACTGGTATTTTATTCTGACTGGCATTCTGCTGGTGGCTTACCTGCTGCGTCAGTTGCCTAAACGAAACTTGACCCATGAGAGCTTATAATGAAGTTTGGATACGTAATAGGGCCATGGTGCAGCAGGCGGATGTATGGCATCAGCAGCGGTTGCTGACCGATGCACAGCTCGATAGGGTCCGGCAGGCATTTCCCTTCGACTTTGGGCAGACGAACGGCTTTATTGAAGTTGGTTTGTTCCTGTTTACGATCGTAGTGATTATGAGCTGCTACCTGCTGCCTGCCAGTCTCATCACGGGTCTACTAGACAATAGCGGAACCTCTGCCCTATTTAACATGGGGTTTGGCATCGTTACCGGGCTAATTGGCCGAGTGCTGATTAAACGGCGACAACTTTACCGAAATGGCGTCGATAATGCCTTTGTTTTAATGCAGACGGGTTTTCTGGCTTTCGGGTTTAATCAGCTTCTGCCGACAAATATGCCGCTGGGTACGTATTGCCTGCTCTCCTTACCACTGCTCCTGTTGGTGTTGTGGTACTACGGCGATACTCTCATAGCGTTTATTGCAGTGGCTACGTTTTACACCTTCATTTTTGACAGCATGCTGCAATTCAGTTGGGGCAAAACTTCCCTGCCGTTTGTGATGATGGCCGTGTCGGGCCTACTCTACCTGCTGGCCAGACGAATGGATCGATCACCGTATTATGCCGATCCTCTAAACCTGGTGGAGTGGCTGGCCTTAATTGTGCTGGCTGCTAGCGGAAATTACTACGTAGTGCGCGAAGTGAATGGGCTGATTTTTAATGTATCCATTCGGCAACTTGCTAGGGGAATGGCGCCTGAAATTGCTCTTCCGGGGTTATTCTGGCTGCTTACGATTCTTATTCCGGCTGCTTATCTGCAGCAGGGACTAACTCGTAAAAACCGCATGCTGATTATTCTGGGAGGGTTGGGGTTGATTGCGGCCGTTATGACCCTGCAGAAATATGTCCTGCTACTGCCGCTTAACGTGGCCCTGACAGTAGGTGGTTTAGCATTAATAGGCATAGCGGTGGCAGCTATCTGGTTCCTGCGCCAGCAGACAGCAACGGATAGAGGTTCTGGCAATATGGGGAACGGCTTCACCGATGAGCCCGACTATGAATCACCCAATGAGTTCTTCATCAACATGGGCACGGCCGCAGCTATGCAGGTGGCAGTTAAAGCACCGCACGAGTCTAAAGACGACGTTCGATTCGGCAACGGGAGCTTTGGGGGCGGTGGGAGCGAAGGAAACTATTAATGCTGCACTATTCGACCAGGTTAAAAGAAGTCTGTGTGTGCCGAAAAACCGCTAAGTTTGGCCCCGCAACCAACGACCAGATCCAGTCGCATGAAAACCGTAGATTCCTATAATTTTTCCGGTAAAAAAGCCCTCGTCCGGGTAGACTTTAACGTACCACTCGACGATCAGTATACCATCACCGACGATACCCGCATACGAGCCACCATTCCCACCATCATGAAGATTGTGAACGATGGTGGAGCGGCCATACTGATGTC
>JAQBNX010000263.1 GCA_028288385.1 Spirosoma sp. | reverse complement strand
TTTTTATCTTTACCTACAATAAATTTCAAATAATCAAATCTTATCAAAATATAATCTAAGTGGTCTTAACAATTTTTTCTTCCTTTAATACAAATTTAATGATGCGGGTAGCCATTTACTTTCCAATACAAGGCTGTTACTGTAGCAGTCTTATCTCTATTCCATCGTACAAAGTCACTATCAAACCCTGACCGCCGGTTTATCGGTATTTGGTTCCGCGTCCATGCATTATGGCAAAGAGTGCCTCGGTATGCTTACTCACGGTTTTTACGATACCTTAAACGTTGTTATAAGCGAACAAAAGTGAGCTTGACTGCTCTACCTATTTTGCTCACAGCCTGGGCCATCAACAGCTATTTTCAGGACAACCGGTATGGCGTAAATATGTGGTTGTATTATAAAGTCAATCAACAAGCAATCGTAGCGCTCAACTACATCGTAAGTAAGGCTATAGGAACCGCTCTATGCAAAAAACGAATAGGATGAATCCCTGTCGGAACAGGCATTCTGGGCGATAACCGGCGTTTGTGTCGGACCAACGATCCGAAAGCCGTGTATGGTGCCGTATTACGTATTGGCATCAATAATGATGGATTGAACATCCGTGCCGTTTATGGGTTTGACAAACTGTTTACCGACCTGTATCTGACGCCAGAGGAAGCGTTTTTGCCATGATGAACGTGTCGCTTACAGTATGACAATTAGCGTCATTATACCCACGTTTAATGAAGCCGAAACCATCGGCAAGCTTGTTTATGACCTGCGCACGTATGGCCGCAATAGCCTGACCGACCTGCTGGTGGTGGACGGTGGCAGCACCGACCAGACGGTTGAATTGGCGCGACAGGCCGGGGCACGGGTGGTTCTAGCGCCCCAGTGCGGACGGGCCTGTCAGATGAACTACGGGGCGACCCTCACGTCGGGCCAGTTACTTTATTTCGTTCATGCTGATGTACAAGTCAATCCTGATTTTGTGAGCGACATTCAGCAGGCCATCACTAGGGGAAACGATGCGGGCTGCTACCGGTTTCGCTTTGCCTCGTCTAATCGGCTGCTACGTCTCAATAGCTACGGCACTCGCTTTTCAGGCCTGATGAGCCGCGGGGGCGATCAGACCCTGTTTATTACGCGGACCTTGTTCAACCAACTAAATGGTTTTCAAAAGCGGTATGTCATTATGGAAGATTTCGACATGATTGCCCGAATCCGTAAGTCTGGCCGTTTCTGCATCATTCCCAAAGATGTTGTCGTATCAGCCCGAAAGTATGAGGTAAATAGCTGGCTGCGGGTTCAGATCGCCAACCTGACGGCATTCTCCCTCTTTTTTATGAAGGTGGACCCTATTTACATTGCCCAAACGTATAAACGAATGCTCAGGCACCCGTATGTTAATCGGTAGACACGTAGTAACGCACCAGCAAACTTACCGACTGGCCATAGCCAACATCCGATGAAAACAGTGCTGCTGACAGGTGCAACCGGATTTTTGGGTGGTCATATATGCCGCGAACTGCTCCGACGTAATTATGCTGTGCGGGCTTTCGTGCGGGATGGTACTGACCAGCGGGCTCTAGACGGCTTATCGGTGGATGTTTGGACCGGCGACTTACTCGATCCGGCCAACCTACGGGCGGCCACCTACGGCTGCGATTACGTGGTTCATGCCGCAGCGCGGGCGCAGGTCAACCCGGCCCGGTCTCAGGAGGTGGTCGACGTTAACATTAATGGGACGGCGGCAGTGCTGGCGGCAGCGGTACAGGCGGGGGTTGAACGACTGGTGTTTGTTGGAACAGCCAACATTTTTGGCTTTGGCAGTGAGCAAAAACCCGGGGATGAATTATGTCCTTACAGGGGCAGCCGTTACGGTTCGGATTACATGGATAGCAAACGGGTCGCCACCGATTTGGTATTACGGGCCAGTCGGGAAGATGGTTTGCCGGTTGTGCTGGTTCATCCAACATTCATGATCGGTCCGCTCGACTACCGCATTACGTCCAATGCTTTACTGCTGGCAGTATACCGGCATAAAATTGCGGGCATACCCAGGGGTGGCAAAAATTTTGTTCACATTGCCGACGTAGCGACTGCCACCGTCAACGCTCTGACAATGGGCCGCCTGGGAGAGTCATATATTCTGGGCAATGAGAACCTGAGCTATAAGGAAGTATTCGGCCTCATGGCATCGATTATGGACGTTCGACCGCCAAGGTTGTCCCTGCCGCCCCGGGCGGCTATGGCAATCGGACTGGCAGGCGATCTGACCTCTACTTTAACCGGACGGCTGGCCGCCGTTAACTCCTCTATGACCGCTATAGCCAATGACGGCCATTACTTCAGCGTCACAAAAGCACTTGATGAGCTCAACTTACCACAAACACCCGTTCGCGTTGCCATTGACGAAGCCTTTGGCTGGTTTCGACAACAGGGTCATCTCTGAAAAGTCGTTTACCCTGCCAGACACCGACTCACAGCCAGCACAGGCTGGAGAGGAAATTCCCCGAACGACAACCCCGGCGGGGTCAGGTTTTTTTGCGGGTAAAGTAGCCATTGTCACGGGCTCTGAGTCGGGAATTGGACGCGAAACGGCCCGTGAACTTTGCAGGCAGGGAGCGCAGGTGGTCTTGAATGGTTTGTGCAGCAAACGGTTGGAACAGACCCGGCGGGCGTTCTGGCAGGCGGGTTATTCGGTGGCGAGCTGCGTAGCCGACGTAACCGATTATGCCCAGTGCGAAAGACTAATTAATGAGGCTGTGCAGGCCTTCGGTCGCATTGACGTGCTGATCACGAACGCCAGCATTTCAATGCGGGCCTATTTTGCCGACCTCACGCCGGATGTGTTCCGGCGCGTGCTGGACAGCAATGTCTACGGCTCGGTCTATCCACTCAAAGCCGCCCTCCCCTACCTCACCGAATCAGCGGGGGTTGTTACGTTTATTTCCAGTATATCTGCCCTGAACGGAATGCCCAGCGGATCGGCTTACTGCGCCGGGAAAGCGGCCCTTATCAACCTGACCCATACGCTCAATTTAGAACTACACGGAACAGGCATCCAGCTTGGAGTAGTGCACCTGGGATTTACCCAAAACGACGACGATAAACGAGTGCTCGACGCAGCTGGTCTGGCCGTACCCATTGCCTACCGAAATCCTCGCTGGCAGATGTCCCAGTCTGAAGTAGCACGGGCCATTTTGAAACACATCCGGAAGCGCCGGACTAAAACGGTACTGACTCCAATGGGGTTACTGATCAATTTCATGACCTGCTATTTCCCCAAAACGGGCGACCGCGTCATTCGCTGGACGATGAAAAACTGGAAGCGGTTTTATGAATGAAGGGTTAGAGTAATTCGGTAGGCGGTAATTCCAGGTCTTTTGTCTGAATGCTCCAGGCGCATCGAAAATGACCCAGGGGGCAACGCGCCCGACCATGTACACCACACGGCTTACATTCGAGTGGTTCCGGTGTTTGCACCACCCGCGACTTATCGGCCAGAGGTCCAAACCCAAATTCAGGCACCGTTGAGCAGAAAATGGCCGTTGTTGGAGCGTTCATGGCCGAACACAGATGGAGGGCTGCCGAATCGTTGACGTAGTTCATGACCGCACCCTCGTGCAGGGCCGCCGACCGCATCAGGTTCATTTTACCCGCCAGATTTACAACACGATCTTCCCGCCCGGACAATTTTCGAATCGTTTCGCAGACCGTTACGTCCGTTGGCGCCCCCAACAGGTAAACGATTAGATCAGTTGGAAAGGTCTGAATAAGTTCGGCCCAGCGTTCGGGTGGGTATTGCTTGGTTGACCAGACCGTTGTTGGGGCAATGCAAACGTAGGACTTATCTTGGTAGGAACGGGCAACAGCGTAATCGTCGGGCGACGGGTACAATTTCGGCTTTTTTCGGTGCGGGCGAATGCCTAGTGGATAAAGCAACCCAGCGTTCCGGTCGACTTCATGAATACCCGGCTCATAGCGGTGATCAACGTGGTGGGTAAAAAATCGGGAAAAAGGATTCTTCGTAAAGCCAACCGTGATTTTAGCCTTCGATAGGGCGGTTAGCAGACCCGTTGCGCCAAAGCGCTGCAGATTCAAAATGACGTCGTAATGCCGGGCACGAATAAGGGTCAGTAAGCGCCACAGGTCGCGGTATTTGACGAACGCGTCCCCGGGCGCCTTCTTTTCCCAGACAAGGACCTCATTCAGAAATGGATGCCCAGCCAGCAGACTCTCATTACCTTTGCGCACCAGTACGTCTACGACCGCGTCCGGTTGAGCTACCCTGAGTTGTTCAAGCAGGGCCGTTGCCAGGATTACATCGCCAATAAAAGCGGTTTGAATAATCAGGAACCGGGGCGAATTGGTTGCGGTTATCATTAGTAAGCCAGACGCGTCGGTGTTGACTGCGTTAATAGCAACGAATGGAAGATTACGAAGTTTTTACTCTGCCAAACGGAATTCGTATTGCGCATAAACAGATTCTGCACACGCAGATTGCCCACTGTGGCATCATGCTCGACATCGGAAGCCGGGACGAACAGCCCCATCAGCAGGGATTAGCCCATTTTTGGGAACA
>JAQBNX010000428.1 GCA_028288385.1 Spirosoma sp. | reverse complement strand
GATGCGATTACGACCCGAGTGAATTTCAATACCCACTACATATGCGTCGGGCGTAACGATGCTCAACGCGTCGGGCTTAATAGGGCCGTCTTCAAGTTCAATACCTTTTTTGAGCGTATCGAAGTGTTCCTCAGTAATGGGCTTGTCCAACTCAACCTGGTATATTTTGCGAACCTCGTTGGAAGGGTGCGTTAGCTTGTCGGCCAGTTCGCCGTCATTCGTTAGCAGCAGCAGCCCCGTTGTTTTACGGTCGAGCCGTCCCACTGGATACATGCGGAAGTTACCCGCATCGGCCACCAGTTCCATCACGGTTTTGCGCTCTTCCGGATCATCGGTCGTTGTGAGGTAATCTTTTGGTTTATTCAGCAAGACGTAAACAAACCGCTCGGGTGTGAGCGACTTGGTTCCGTATTTGACCATATCGCCCTCCTTCACGCGGAAACCCATTTCGGTCACGACTTTGCCATTCACCGAAATGTCACCCCGAGTAATGAGTTCGTCGGCTTCCCGGCGCGAACACACGCCCGAATTGGCAATGTATCGGTTTAATCGGGTCGTATTTGGGTCGCCAGAAGGTTGACCTTTTGATTTTTCGTCCCGGTCGCTATCCGGTTGACCAGCATCAGAACGTCCCCTGGACTCGGATCGGTCGCTTCGTTTAAAGGCTCCTGGCTCACCCGCTTTGCCGGTTGGCCGTTGCCGGCGCTGCTCCAGTTCGTAATTGGGTGCTTTGACGAAAAAGCCCGTTCGGCGTTGGCCTGAGTCTTTACGCTGTGCTGGGGTAAATCGGGCATTGCGCGAATCAGGGTTAGCCGGTGTATCGTTACGTTGTTCGGTATCACTACGTCGGTCGCGCTTGTCTGATTCAGACCAGTTTTCGCGGTTTCGATTATCGGCCTCAGGGCTAAAACCGCCCACGCGCCTGAAGCGATCCGACGCTGATGACGACCCGCTACCGGGGCGGTCAGGCCGACCGGCTCGTTCATCTGACCGGCGTGGCCCACCTGATTGATTACGATCGTTGCTATCGCGCGTAAAACGGGGCCGTTGCTCACCCGAACGGCGGTCGCTCCGCTCATCCCGATTAAAGGGCCGTGGCCACGAGGCATCGCTGCCGGGTCTCCGCTCCGAGTCGTCCCGGCGTTCGAAGCGAGGACGTGCGTTGCCATCACGTGGGCCTGCTCCGCCAGACTGGTCGTTCCTGTTAAAGCGGGGACGCTCATCGTTACGCTCGAATCGGGGCCGGTCGTCGCTACGTCCTGTGCTGCGGTCTCCACGCTCGAACCTGGGTTTATCGTTGCGGTCGAACCGGGGGCGGGAATCAGCATTGCGGTCCCGGTTAAATGGAGGACGCGCTGGGCCACTAGCCTGATCTGGGCGACTGCGGTCGGAATCAGAACGGTCGCGCGACCCAAATGGCCGCTCATCCCGGTTACGATCGTTGCCTCGGTGGCGGTCTGTGCGAGAGTCCGTGTCTCGTCGTGGACCTGCACCCGTAGGCCTGTCACTACGGCCGAATCGGGGTCGATCCGACGGTCCACCCGAACGGTCATTACGTTCAAAGCGTGGTTTATCGTCCCGGTCGTTGCCGCTGCGGGGCCGTGTTGTATCGCCCGAACCGGTAGACCGATTATCCCTGTTGAAGCGGGGGCGGTCTGTGTCGCCGTTGCGTGATCCTCCGGGTTTGCTACCGGTGCGGTCGTCATCCCGACGACCGAATGAACGACTCTTGTCACCATCCCGGCGATTTTCGTTCCTGTCTGAATCCTTATTCATGGAATATTACAATGAAGTAGTCCTGTAATTGGTACTTGTATTCTGAAAATCAGTGTAGTTGTTGGTCTGTAGGCAAAAGGAAAGTGAAGTTAGCGAATTTCGCAAAGGCGGTGCTATGCCTGTCCAGACCAGAACGCATTTTCCATAAAAAACAATCCATGCTGGTCGGCTGTCGTTAGTCGATAGAGGTATGAGCCTACTGCCTGGATACCAGTTTGCCGGTGCCGTCAGCTACTCATGTTTATTAACCAATCACTGACTTTTATATTCATGACCCTTCCAACCCTAACTCCTCTTTATACTCCCACCCGACGCACGACCGACCAATCGCTGATGAAGCAGTATATGAACTGGTTGTTTGTAAAAAAAGGATTGTACTTCCGGGATTATGATGACCTCTGGGATTGGTCCGTAACCGACCTGGAAGATTTTTGGGAAAGCATATGGCAGTTTTTCGACGTGCAGAGCCACACTCCCTATCACCAGGTTATTTTCAGGCCCAGTCAGGACGATATGATTGGAATCGAGTGGTTTTCCGGTTCCATGCTAAACTACGCCGAGCATATCTTTCGGCATAAAAACAACCAGCGCCCCGCGCTCTTGTTTGCTGCTGAACGGTCTGGCACACGGCAGCATCGATTAACGACCCTGTCGTGGGATGAGCTGGAAAGCCAGGTGGCGGCTGTGGCTGCGTGGCTGCGTGAGCAGGGTGTAGTGGTGGGTGATCGGGTCGTTTCGGTATTGCCCAATTGCCCTGAAGCTGTTGTGGCGTTTCTGGCGACAAATGCGGTTGGGGGTGTTTGGTCGAGTTGTTCACCTGATTTTGGTTCGGCCAGTGTAACGGACCGCTTTTTGCAAATTGAGCCAAAGGTGCTCATTGCGGCCGATGGCTACACCTACAACGGAAAACCCATCGATAAGACAGCGTCTATCCGCGACCTGCGCATGAGCTTGCCAACACTTGAGCGGGTGGTGTGGGTTCCGTACCTGCAGCCAGACAGTAAACTCGAACGGGCTACAACCTGGCAGGATGTGCTGGCTACCCCTGCGCCAGACGGCCTTGTCTTTGAGCCGGTACCTTTTAGCCACCCCATCTGGGTACTGTATTCTTCGGGCACCACGGGCAAGCCCAAAGCCATTACGCACAGTGTGGGAGGTTGTTTGCTGGAACACCTCAAAGTGCTGGCCTTGCACCAGGATGTGCGCGTTGGAGAGCGGTATTTCTGGTATTCGACAACGGGTTGGATGATGTGGAACTTTGCCATTGGGTCCATGCTGGCCGGAGCAACACTCGTGCTCTATGAGGGGGCTGCCGGGCATCCCGACCTGAATGTACTCTGGAATCTGGCCGAGGAGGCTCGCATTGCCCATTTCGGGGCAGGAGCAGCCTTCTATACAGCCTGTATGCGCCAGGGCCTGAAACCAGTCGACAGGTTCCGGATGCCCAACCTGCGGACCATCGGTTCCACGGGGTCGCCACTGCCGCCCGAAGCATTTCGGTGGATTTATGAAAACGTAAAAGCAGATGGCTGGCTGATTTCGTTTAGTGGTGGCACCGATGTATGCAGTGGGTTTGTAGGTGGCAATCCGCTGTTGCCGGTTTACGAAGGCGAAATTCAGTGCAGGCTGCTGGGTAGTAAGGTCGAAGCTTTCGATGAACAGGCGAAGCCGATACGGGGTGAACAGGGTGAAATGGTTATTCTGGAGCCGATGCCCTCTATGCCCATTTACTTTTGGAACGATCCGAATAATCAGACGTATCGTAAAAGTTATTTTGCTGATTACCCGGGGATCTGGCGCCATGGCGACTATATCCGCATTACGGAACGTAATGGTGTGATCATTTACGGCCGCTCCGACGCCACCCTTAACCGCGATGGTGTCAGGATTGGTACAAGCGAAATTTATAGTGCCGTCGAGAGCCTCCCAGAAATTGCCGACAGCCTGGTGGTCGGGCTAGAGCAGCCGGGTGGCAATTATCACATGCCCTTGTTTGTGGTGCTGCGCGATGGATACGCGCTTACCGACGAACTAACAGCTCGCATCAAAAAGACGCTGCGCACTCAGTTCAGCCCCCGTCATGTGCCGGATGCCGTATACGTAATTGGTCAAGTGCCGTATACAATCAGCGGCAAGAAACTAGAAACGCCCATCAAAAAAATTCTGTCGGGTGTCGATCCATCGCTCGTCACCAGCAAAGACACACTTCGCAACCCGGCTGCACTGGATCAGTTTCTGGAATTTGTAATTAAAAAGTAACTCAAGTTTTGGATATAGGCCTTGCCAGCTTCTTTGGTGATTTCAGTATATATAACATTGAAAACCATGCTCAGGATAGCTCACAAAACCACTCTAATTGGGTGACGCTTATGCGTTCAGATTCTTTGATGACTTTTTTACGGTGATGTGGCCATATCGACCCCGATGGTTAGAGCAGTAGCTAACTCGCAATTTGATTTGAAAATTGATTGAAAATAAGCATAATCGTAGCCCATCGGCTTAACTCAATCGGTATGGCAGACAAACTCATTTGGCTGAAGTTGGGTCATGCCATTAGATAAGGTAAGCAGGTTGACCTTCTCTCAAATATGCCTTCCTGTTTTTCATACTGGCAGCAGTAAGCAGAGGTCGTTTAACAGTGATTAAATTTGCCTTATATCCTCTATCTCCTGCAAACATTTCGCTACCTTCCAAACGTTATTGGTTGTATATAGCCTACTAGAGGAAATTTAAACAGCAGGATGGAGAGGGATCACAATATCGACAGTGAATCGGCCGGGCAAAAGGGCATCCGACCTGCATATGAGAAGCCCCAAATTCAGAACAGTAAGGCAACGGTTCGTCTGCCCATGTTGCTGGGTATTACCATGGCGGGGGGGATGCTCATTGGCGCTACGTTCTTCGGCGGTGCCAAAAGCCTCAACAACATCGGACGGGGCATCGCCAAGTACCGGGAAATTCTGCAATTGATCGAGAACAACTACGTCGATACGGTCAATACCGACGATCTGGTCGATTACTCCATCGAGAAGATGCTCCAGAAACTCGACCCACACACGGCTTACATGAACCCGCAGGATGCTGTCGCGGCCCGGTCGCAGTTAGAAGGCGGCTTCGACGGCATTGGGGTGGAGTTTAATATTTATAAAGACACGGTTTATGTTGTAACACCCATGTCGGGTGGGCCATCGGAAATGGCTGGTATCCTGAGTGGGGACAAGATCATAAAAGTGGATGATACGCCCCTGGTTGGCGGAAAAATTGAGAATACCATGGTGTTCAAAGCCTTGCGTGGTAAAAAGGGTACTCCCGTGCGGATGACTATCCTGCGCAAAGGTGAGAAAGAGCCGAAGGTCTTCACCGTCACCCGGGATCGAATCCCAACCTACTCGGTAGACGCGGCTTATATGGTCGACGCTAAAACGGGCTATATCAAAGTCAATCGTTTCTCGGAAACTACCTACGACGAGTTTAAAACGGCGTTGGCTTCATTGAAAGCGAAGGGTATGACCCAACTGCTGATGGACTTGCGCAACAACCCCGGTGGCTACATGGACCGCGCTACCAGCATTGCCGACGAATTTATATCGGGCGATAAAATGCTGGTTTATACAGACGGGAAAGACAACCGCTACGACCGCCAGACTCATGCCCGCATTGTCGGTCAATTTGAAGAGGGGCCGCTGGTGGTTTTGGTCGACGAAGGCAGCGCGTCGGCATCGGAGATTGTTGCGGGTGCTTTGCAGGACCACGATCGTGCCCTGATTGCCGGTCGGCGCTCGTTTGGCAAAGGGTTGGTGCAGATGCCCATTCAACTTTCCGATGGCTCTGAACTCAGACTGACCATTTCACGCTATTACACCCCCAGTGGCCGCAGCATTCAGAAACCCTATATAATGGGGCAGGAGGGAGATTACGAGAAAGATTTGGAACAACGCTCAAAACGGGGTGAGTACTATATTGCCGACTCGATTAAAAATAATCCTAAACTGAAGTTTAAAACCGATGCCGGGCGGGTAGTTTACGGCGGGGGTGGTATTACGCCGGATTATTTCATTCCGCGCGACTCATCCTGGCAAACGCCATACCTGATAAAATTATACGGTAAGAACATTATTCGTGAGTTTGCCATGGAGTATACCAATGATAACCGTGCTAAACTCGAAAAAATGTCATTTGCCGACTTCGATCGGACCGTAACCATCAGCGATGAGCAGATGAGTCGCCTAGTGAAAGCAGCTACGGCCGATGGCATCAAGTTCAACGAGAAAGAATACAACCGGTCGCAGAATTACATCCGCACGCAGATCAAAGCGCTTGTGGCGCGGAGTATTTTCCAGAAAAAAAACAAAGGCGGACAGAACAACGAATTTTTTCAGGTGGTTGGCGAATCGGACGATACGTACCAGAAAGCGCTTAAACTTTTTGACCGGGCGGGTAAACTGGAAAGCGGTACGTATACGTACAATGCCCCGGAGAGAAAATAAGGCAGGCGGGTATAATGTACAAGGGCGGGAAATTGCTGAGTAAGCAATTTCCCGCCCTTGTACATTATACCCGCTTTTTGAATTGGTAGACCAGTCCAAGATACGACTGCATGATGCCAACTTTAAAATCTTTGCGGGAGTAAGGTGCCAGTTCGAACGCTACCCGCAGGCTGGGAAAGAAGGGAACCTGTGCCCGTACGCCAACGTGCAGCGAATAGCCTTCCAGCACATCGCGGTTATCCAGCCCGTTCAGTGCATTGAAACGAATGCCTACACCTGTGTAATAGTTGACATTCTGTCGCCGAACTACGTTGACCATGGGGCAGATAGTGGTGCTTAGCGACCCAAATACGGTATTTGTCTGGACGCGGGCGTCGAGCCAGACCGCGCGGTCGGCGTTGGTACTTACCGACACAACCGAGTTGAATGGATAGTAGGCAACGGATGCCTGGCCGAAGGTCGTTAGGCCAACGCAGAGGAATAAAGCAGTAAGGGTGTTTTTCATGGCCGCAAAGCAACGACTTTCTGGCCACATAAAAGCCGGGCATCAGGTAAAACGAGTGTCTGGCTTCTTTTAAGGTGAGTAGGCTGGTTTATTAGTGGCCCCACTGCATAAATCCTTATTTCAGGGTGATAAATCGTTGGGGATACTGCTCCTGCAGGCCTGGTGTACTCAGTCGAAACGTCCGTTCCTGCCGTTGAACGCCATCGGTTATGATAAACGTATACGTCCCGTCGCCAATAGAGCTGAGGTCAAAGCACTGGTGGAACTTGACGTCTTTCTTGGGCAGCCACTCCGTAAAAAGGACTTTTCCCTGCTTGTCACACATATCAACCCGAATACGACCCAACTTAGTGGTCCGTTCAATGTTGAGCCAGAGTTTTGAGGGTTCAAGAGCTGGGTACATGGCAATGTCAAACCTTTTCTCCTCGTAATACGGGCCACCCTGGATTGGACTACCCTGAATTGAACTACCCTGAACGGGACCACCCTGACCTAGAATCATCGATGATGACAGCATACTTAGCACCAGCACTTTTGACAACCAACTTCCCACCGTTTCCATAGTCTGCATCTTTTCTATGTAACCGAACCATTCGACTACAACCAAAAGATGCAGACCATCCAGGCCACGTTGCGCCATGTAGATGAACGGCTTATTTGC
This sequence comes from Spirosoma sp., assembly GCA_028288385.1. Classification (GTDB taxonomy): domain Bacteria; phylum Bacteroidota; class Bacteroidia; order Cytophagales; family Spirosomataceae; genus Spirosoma. The sequence continues at coordinate 2,340 of JAQBNX010000428.1, read as the reverse complement.
TGGATAAAAGGCTGGACAAAACAAAGGCCAGCACGGTTCCGTGCTGGCCTTTGTTTTGCTCTTTGTGTTGCTTAACGCATCATTTTATTCAGTTTGCCTGATGCCTGCATGGTATTCATTTTCTTCATCATCTTACGCATCTCATCAAACTGCTTCAGCAAATTGTTTACCTGCGTAATGTCGGTGCCGCTGCCCGCTGCAATACGCTTTTTACGGCTTCCGTCTATGATGTCGGGACGTGCGCGTTCTTTAGGCGTCATCGAACTAATAATAGCTTCGATGGGCTTGAACGACTCATTGTCGATGTCCAGGTCCTTCACCATCTTGCCCATACCCGGAATCATACCCAACAGGTCTTTCACGTTGCCCATCTTCTTGATTTGCTGCAACTGGCTCAGAAAATCGTCGAAGTCGAACTGATTCTTGCGCATCTTGGCGTTGATGCGTTTCGCTTCGTCTTCATCAAATGCCTGCTGCGCCCGCTCAACCAGCGATATGACATCGCCCATACCTAAAATCCGGCTGGCCATCCGGTCGGGGTAGAAAACGTCGAGGGCTTCCATTTTCTCGCCTGTGCTGATGAACTTAATGGGTTTGCTAACGATAGTTTTAATCGACAGGGCTGCTCCACCACGCGCATCACCGTCGAGTTTAGTCAGAACTACTCCGTCAAAGTTGAGTCGGTCATTGAACGTTTTGGCCGTGTTGACGGCGTCCTGACCCGTCATGGAATCGACCACAAACAACGTTTCGGTGGGAGAGATGGCCCGTTTTACCGCTTCAATCTCCTGCATCATCGCTTCATCTACGGCAAGGCGCCCAGCAGTATCGATAATGACGATTTTTTTGCCGGTTTTGCGGGCATGGCTGATACCATTCTGCGCAATACTGACAGCATTCTTATTCTCTGGCTCTGCATACACTTCCACCCCAACCTGTTCACCCAGTACTTTGAGTTGGTCAATGGCGGCCGGGCGGTAAATGTCGTCGGCCACAAGCAGGACACCGCGACCCTGCTTTTTGAGGTAGGCTGCTAATTTGCCCGAGAATGTCGTTTTGCCCGATCCCTGCAAGCCGGCAATCAGGATAACGGCGGGGTCACCCTTAATGTTGATGCCTTCGGCTTCGCCCCCCATCAGTTCGGTCAGCTCTTCCTGCACGATCTTGACAAACAGCTGTCCCGGCTCAACCGAAATCAGGACTTTACGGTCAAGCGCTTTGTCGCGGATGCGGTCGGTAATGTCCTTGGCGACTTTATAGTTTACGTCGGCATCGGTGAGGGCGCGACGTACTTCTTTGATCGTCGCGGCAACGTTAATTTCGGTAATGCGGCCCTGCCCTTTCAGGGTTTTAATGGCCTTATTGAGTTTATCCTGGAGTGTGTCGAACATAGTCTATGGCAAACGATGCCGTAAAGATAAGAGTTTCTGTCGGGCCTGCGCAGACCTTACTGGGTCTGGTAGTCCGAACGTAACAGATAATGAAAAGTATGGCCTGATTTATGCTAGACTCATCTAAGAAAAAATATTCATATTTTCCTGGACAGGTTTTGGATAAATTGTACTAATCGACGTTATATTTGTCTAAACTGATTTATGTTCGCATGAATCATTGTCGGTATAATGTGCCGGTTTACCTAAACTATCCTATGAGCACTAAGCTGATTAAAAGCGATCTACGGTGGCTATTGATGGGGACATGGATTTTGTGTGCATGCAATGTATTTGCCGACAACACAAAGCCAGAACAAAGGAATGCACGTAATGCATCCAAAGAAACTCTGGAGTCACCGGCGCCCACAAAATCGGAGACCAACAAGCCAGCCAGATCGGTTACACTAGCCAGGAATACCAGCGTAAAAGCTAAGTCGGGAGCGGTAGTCACTACTGCCAGGCCAAAGACAGATGCTGAGAAAAAGACAATTGCACGGTGCTGGAAACGATTGATGAACATGGCCCGGGAAATACGACACGCACAAAACAAAAAATGAATAGATATTTTCAAGCAAAAGCCCGAGGGTTTATTTAAACCATCGGGCTTTTGCTTGAAAAATGACTCCCGTGTTACCGCGAGGAAGAAACTTTAGCCGCAGCTGCCTTGTCCAGTTCTTTCTTAATGGCCGCCCGCTGATCGTCGCGCAAGGTGGGATACTGAATACCTAACTGCTCTAAGTAGGTTTTATACTTCGCTGGGTTGTAGTAAAACTTCTCCAGTTTAGGTTTGAACTCGGTCATGATTTTCTTATTCAGGTAGATGGCCGGTTGCTCCTTCGGTGAAATCAGCGGTTCATATTTGATGTCTTTGGTCTGTTCGTCTTTGTAATACGTCCAGGCATCTTTG
>JAQBNX010000733.1 GCA_028288385.1 Spirosoma sp. | reverse complement strand
TGTGCAGGGACGTGGGCGTAGGCCCACACGGGGTGGACGTCGTCGACGGCGCGGGTCGGGTCGGCCAGCGACTGCTGGGCGACGAGCACGAAGGGCTGCTCGGGCATCCGCCCGCGCGCCACCTCGGCCTCGGCGTGCGCGACCTGCTGCAGCGTGCCCCCGAGGTGGACGGTCCCGGCGCGACGGACGGCCTCGGCGGTCCAGGGCACCCCGCCGCGCACGGCGAGGTCGACCTTGAAGGCGCCGGGCCCGTAGCGGTAGCGGCCGTAGGCCCTGCCGATGCGTCGAGGGAGGCGGTCGCCGAGGATCTCGGCCGCGGCCTGGGGACCGGTGTCGAGCATCGTGATGCGGGCCTTCGGCAGGTCGGCGGAGGTGCGGACGGGGTGCCCGGTGACGATCTCCCCGCCGAGCTCGGTCAGCAGCGACGCCAGCGCGTCGGTGATCGCGGCGGAGCCACCCTCGGGGACCGGCCAGCCGTGCCGGTGACCCGCCGCGGTCAGCAGCACGCCGACGGCCGCGGTGACCGGACGGTCGAGCGGCCGGAAGGCGTGGGCGGCCGATCCGATGAAGAGCGCCTGGGCCTGCGGGGTGCGGAAACGACGCGCGAGCACGGTCGCGGGTAGTGCGGCTCGCAGGCCGAAGCGCGCCATCGAGACCGGGTGGTCCGGCATTCGCAGGATCGGACCGAGGATGTCGCCGACGAGGTCGTCGAAACGATCGACGAGCGGGCCGAAGACCCCTTTCCAGGCCCGGCCGTCGACCCCGAGCCCCCGAGCGGTCTCGTCGAGGTCGCGGACCAGCACCCCCGCCGTGCCGTCGTCCAGGGGGTGGGCGAGGTCGATCTCGGGCCAGCGCCAGACCAGGCCGTGGTCGGCGAGCGGCAGCGTCGCGAGGTACGGCGAGGCGAGGGCGAAGGGGTGGACCGCCGAGCACACGTCGTGCCGCAGGCCCGGCAGGGTCAGCTCCTCGGTGCGGGTGCCGCCGCCGATGGTCGGGGCCGCCTCGAGCACCGTGACCCGCAACCCGGCCTGGGCCAGGCGGACCGCGGCAGCCAGGCCGTTGGGCCCGGACCCGACGACGACGGCATCGGTCTCGGTGTGTCCGGGCTGAGCAGAGGTCATGTCGTCGAGCGTGACACGTGCACGGGCACGTCGTCGCAGACGGGCTGGCGGGAGACCAGGTCGGCCACCTCGACGTACCCCCGCTCGAGCTCGCCGACCGCGGGGTCGAAGAGCCGGTAGGCCTGCCGCGTGCGGTGGAACGGCTGCGACTCGAGGAAGACGACGCGGACGTCGCCGGGCCGGAAGTCGCAGCGCGACTGCAGGGCCCGGCCGAGCTGCTCGTGGTGCAGGTGACCGTCGCCGAAGTTCCAGCCCAGCGAGGTGCCGGCGACCAGCTCGCCGTCCAGGACGAGGTAGTCCTCGTGCTCGGGGCCGCAGGCGCGCGGCACCAGCGACCACAGCGCTCGACCGTGGGTGTGGAACCCCCGGAAGGCGTAGCCGAGGTGCATCGGGACCATGGCCTCCTCGCGCGAGCCGTAGACCTTCTCCAGCTGCTGGTGCGGCATCAGGGAGGCCTTGACGACGTGCGCGTCGAACCGCTCGAGGGCGTCGCCGCGGAAGCACCAGACCGTGGCGGCCCAGTTGCCGGCGTAGTAGCGCATCGACGGCAGGAAGGAGACCTTGTCGGGCCACAGGTTGCCGGCCACGACGGTCGTGACCACGAGGGCCAGCAGGGCGGTGACCGGCACGGGCTGGTCCAGGTCGCCGACACCGAGCGCCGATGCGTCCACGAAGAGCGTCAGGATGCCGATGATCATGAAGACGTTCCACTCCAGGGGCACGCCCATCGGGAAGCTGCTGATGATGTTGAGGTGGAAGGCGATCATCACCCCCGCCGCGATCACGGTCACCGGTCCGCCGTCGCTCAGCAGCAGCACGAGCGGGACGCCGAGCTCGACCGCGGTGCCGACGTGGGCGAGCGTCACCGAGAGGCGCGACGGCAGCAGGTCGTCCGGGAAGTCGCGGTGGAAGCGGTGCTTGAAGGAGCCGAACCGCCAGACCGGCGAGTTGCTCATCATGGCCGCGACCACGAACGGGAAGTGCTGGTTGAGCTTGGAGATCGCCGCACCCCACCAGAGGCAGACCATCAGCAGCTTGGCGGCGATCACGGGGTCGGCCCCGGTGAGCAGCAGCGCGACGGTCATCGGCGCGTAGACCTCCGAGCGTGCCGCCAGGAAGATGGTCTTGTCGCGGAGCCCTACCAGGGCCAGCGCGACCAGCACGGTGACGACCTGCCAACGCGGCACCGCGCCCCATACGGTGACGACGATCGAGACCAGGAGGGCGGCGTACAGGACCACGTCGACGGGAGCACGCCGGTCGCCCCCGGTCAGCGGCACGCGGTCCGGCCACGGCGCGAGGCGGATCGTGCCCGGCCGCAGCCAGTAGAGGAACGAGCCGAGCGGCGGCAGGAACCGCAGGTTGAGCGGTCCGAACCCGCAGCCGAGGCCCAGGACCTCGAAGAGCATCGTCCAGAGCACGAAGGTGAAGAAGGTCTCCGGGCTCAGGAGCGTGGCCGGGCCGGGGTGGGAGGCGACCAGCAGCCAGCCGACGCCGACGTAGAGGGCGATCTTGAGTGCGTAGAGGACCAGGAGGACGTCGGGGGAGCCGAAACCGAACTCG
>JAQBNX010000396.1 GCA_028288385.1 Spirosoma sp. | reverse complement strand
CCGGGTAAGAGTACTCTCCCGGGGTATTTTCGAGGTCATAAAACTGATTAAACTTCTCACCGTCTTTGCTCACGGCCAGGTTCAACGGTGTGCGCCCACTGCTGGTATTGTTATAAATCAGCACGATACGTCCATCCCGCAACGTAATGGCATCGATGCCTGAATTTGGGTTCAATACGTCAATTGGCCGGGCCTGGGTCCAGGTTTTACCATCATCAAACGAATCGGCAATTGAGATTTTGCCAATACGCGCCGTAGAGCGGGCATAGAGCCGAAGGTGTTTTTTACCCATTGACACAACCGACGGCTGAATAATGCCATCCGTTTGTTTCCAGTCGTTTGAGCCTGGAACCTGTTTGGGCGGGGTGCTTTGCCCGGACATCTTATAGGCACTTTCCGGAACCGTAATAGGCCCGAATTTCGTGAATGTTTTGCCATTGTCGGTGCTGCGCTCAATCCAGACCGACCAGCTTCGGTAGCTTTCTACCGACGTTCCGCTCACAATAGTGCCATCGTTCAGGACAAGCGGTTTGGCACGAATGGGACCGTATAAACCAGCAGGCAGGTGTTCTGGTGCCGACCATGTTTTGCCATCATCATCGCTATAACGTCGGCCGGCAGACCAGGTCATGGGCGATGGTCCATATTTATAATAGAGCCACAGCCGTTTGTCTTTGGAGTAGAAATAGACCGGATTCCATGAAGGTGTTTCCCGTTCGCGCACCAGTTCTTCAGGTGCCGACCATGTACCATTCACCTTTCGGGCACCCCAGATTGCTACGTCCGGATTACCTTCCGCCGTTCCACCAAACCAGCCTGCCAGTAAATCACCGTTTGGCAACTCCACAATGGTCGATGCATGACACGATGGAAAAGGAGCTGTCTCAAAAATAAATTCACCTGTCTTTTCAACGGCTGCATGGGTCGAGGGGCGCGTGTTGGCGGACGACAGCAACAAGACAACACCGAGTAGACCGATGCCAATTAGGGATGAATACCGTTTTTTACTCATCAGGCCAATAAGGGGTTAGTGCAGTTCCTGGGCTTTATGATTACAAAGATTAAAAGCCGATGAATGCCTAATGATACTTGATGAGTAAGCCGGACGTCAGGCAAGGCTATTTTACCCTTACGCTTGTATTTTCATAACTCACCGATATCTTCATGCCAGAGGGCGGGCTTTTCGGTAATGAAGCCATTCATCATATCAACGCATTCGGGCAGGTCGAGGTCCACAACCTCTACCCCGTGTTGCTCCATAAATTCGCGCGCTCCGGCAAATGTTCGCGACTCACCCACAATAACTTTGGGTATCTTAAACTGTACAATGGTACCCGCACACATATAGCAAGGCATTAGCGTCGAATAGATGACAGTATTGCGAAACGAGCCGACGCGCCCCGCATTGTTGAGGCAGTCCATTTCGCCGTGCAAAATGGGGTTGTCTTCCTGCACCCGTTTGTTATGTCCCGATGCCACCAGCCGACCATTCTTGACCAGGGCAGAGCCAATCGGGATACCGCCCTCACTCAGGCTTTTACGGGCCTGACGGATGGCCTCCTGCATAAATTCATCCATAAGTTCGTGTGTTAAATTCGCTGAATCAATTCGGCTACTTTATGCACCTCACGACCCATGATATGGTCAATGATGGCCTGGGCGTGCTCGCGGCCATTCTCGATGAATACCTTTTCTGTGTAGATACCGGCTAGAACCGTGCCGCAAACATACAGACCCGGAACGTTGGTTTCAAACGTCTGGCTATCAAATACCGGTACCTGCGTGCCTGCATTCAGCTCGATGCCGCACCGGCGCAACAGACTGGCATCGGGTACGTAGCCCGTTAACACAAAGACAAAATCTGCCGGCAGTTGTGTTTCTTCACCCGTTTTAAGATTATTGATAGTCACCGATTTTTCGTCGATCTGTGTCACCAACGAGTCGAACACCGTCTTGATTTTACCTTCTTTCACCCGGTTTTTCACATCAGGCACGAGCCAGTATTTAACCGTGCTGCGGAAATCCTCGCCCCGATGCACAACCGTAATGTTTACATCGTGACGGTACAGTTCCAGCGCTGCTTCGACTGCTGAATTCGATGCCCCAATGATCACTACGTTCGTAAATGAATATTTGAAGGGCTCGTCATAATAGTGGGATACGTGCGGCAAACTCTCTCCCGGAATACCCAGCCAGCGCGGCTGGGTAAAATAGCCCGTAGCCATAATTACCTTCCGGGCCTGGTAACGATCACCGGTTTTGGTCGATACGGTGAACAGGTCACCTTCCTTAACGACGTCCCAGACTTCCTGGAACAACTTGAAATTGAGTTTATAATAAGCTGCAGCCTTTCGGTAGTATTGAAGTGCCTCATCGCGCCCGGCCTTAACACCCGATATTGGAAATGGCAACCCCCCAATTTCGATGTTCTCGGCCGTTGAAAAAAAACGCATCCGGCGTGGATACTGCCTGATGGATTCGGTCAGGCTACCCATTTCCAGGATCAGATGGCTAAGTCCGGCTTTAGTCGCTTCAATACCAGCCGCTAACCCACAGGGACCACCACCAACAATAATGACGTCATATACAAGCATAACAACCCCCTACCCCATTCAGGGATTTTCCGGCTACACTTGTGCCGAAGGCCCCCGTTGGGGTTGGGGGCTGTTTTATTAACACCCAAAAAGCGCCCAAAGGTTGCGGTAACTGCTGAGATTTTACTCGACTAAAGCCCAATGGCAAAGTACATGCTGCTTGATAGATTCAGACCGATGAGCCGGGGTTTTCCGTATATTTGACTGAAGCTCCAGCTTACGTTTAGTGGAAAATTTTGCCAATACCCTGTTTTCGTCAATCGAAGCAGAAGAAGTCACGTTCTTCGCCGATCTGATCCTGCCTATTCCCGTACCCAGACTCTTCACGTACCGCGTGCCACGCGACATGGCCGAGGTTTTGAAAATTGGTGCACGGGTCATCGTACCCTTTGGCAAGAATAATGGCCGTGTGTTTACCGCCATCGTAGCCCGCTTACACAATTCGCCACCAACTGGCTATCAGGCCCGTTACATCACCGAAGTATTGGACGAATACCCGCTGGTAACGGGCTATCAGCTCGAACTCTTCCGATGGATGGCCGAGTATTACATGTGCTGCGTAGGCGACGTAATGAACATTGCGCTGCCCTCCGGGCTCAAGATTTCGAGTCAGTCTAAAGTGCAGGTTAACCCCGATTTTGATTACCCCGAACTGCTGACCGAATTTGAAGATGTATTATTGACCGAACTAAAAAAACAGCCGGCTCTTTCCTATGACGAACTGGCCCGCCTTGCAGGCGAGGGCACCAGCGTTCCAGCCCTGATTAAATCCCTGGTTGGTAAAAAAGCAATCATCGTTTTTGAGGAAGTACGTGAGAAGTACATTCCCAAGATGATACGTAAAGTCAGGTTACACCGCACCTACGAAGAGAAAGAACAGCTTCTGGTTCTGCTGAACCGGCTCGAAAAGCTACCCAAACAGCAGGAGGTGGTCATGCGCTACCTGAGCCATGTGCCGGTGCAGATGAACCCCGCCCTGAATCAGAAAGGACTCGATAAAACCATTCTCAATCAGGATGACACCGTGTCGCAATCGTCGCTAACGACGCTCATTAAGAATGCTGTTTTCGAAACGTTCGAGATTATTCAGCCACGGTTTTCGGATAACGATCCGGGTCCCCGGGTTGAAATCAAGCTGACGGAAGCGCAACGGGAAGCTTCGGAGCGGATTATGGCGCAGTTCGAGCGGCATAATATTGTCTTGCTGCATGGCATCACGGGTAGTGGTAAAACCGAAGTCTATATCGACCTCATTCAACAGGCTCTTGACGGCGGCTCGCAGGTGCTGTATCTCCTGCCCGAAATTGCTTTGACTACCCAAATCGTAGTCAGGCTACAGCGGGTTTTTGGTGATAAGATGGGTATCTATCATTCTAAATTCTCCGATAACGAACGCGTAGAAGTCTGGAAAGGTGTTGTGTCGGGTCAGTACCAGTTCGTGGTGGGCGTCCGGTCGTCGGTATTTTTACCGTTCGATAATCTGGGTCTGATTATCGTTGATGAGGAGCACGAAACTAGTTACAAACAGCACGATCCTGCCCCGCGTTACCACGCCCGCGACGTGGCTATCATGCTGGCCCACTGGCAGCAGGCAAAGGTCTTGCTGGGGTCGGCCACGCCCTCGCTCGAAACGTATTACCAGGCCAAACAGGGGCGTTACGGTCTGGTCGAATTATTTAAACGCTTTGGCGATGCTACCCTGCCTAACATTCTACTGGTTGACACAAAGGTGGAAAAGCGGCAGAAAACGATGAAGAACGAGTTTTCGTCGGCACTGCTACATGCACTGGAGATGAACATGAACCGGAAAGAGCAGAGCATTCTGTTCCAGAACCGTCGCGGTTACTCGCCCTACATGCAATGCGAAGACTGCGACTGGACGGCCGAATGCCCTAACTGCGCCGTCAGCCTGACCTACCACCAGCGCGATGCGGAATTACGCTGCCATTACTGCGGCCATAAAGAGGAAGTGCCCCGCATCTGCCCCACCTGCGGCTCTACCAAAGTGCGCACCATTGGTTTCGGCACGGAGAAGCTGGAAGATCAGTTGCAGATCATTTTTCCAACGTCGAAAATTGTACGGATGGACCTGGACACAACCCGTGCCAAAAACGCATACCAGCAAATTATTCATGAATTTGAAGTAGGTGATGTTGATGTGCTGGTTGGCACACAAATGATTACCAAAGGGTTAGATTTCGACAACGTCAGCCTGGTTGGGATTTTCGACGCGGATCGGCTCATTCACTTCCCCGATTTTCGGGCGACCGAGCGTTCGTTTCAAATGATGACCCAGGTTAGTGGCCGGGCTGGCCGACGAGCCGGGCGGCAGGGTACGGTGCTGATTCAAACCAACAATCCGCAGCAAACAATCCTGCAGAAAATCATCGAGAACGACTACAAGGGATTATTTGAAGAAGAAATTCAGGAGCGACAGGACTTTAACTATCCTCCTTTTTCGCGGCTTATTAAACTCACCGTCCGCCATGCCGATAAAGCCACGAGCCAGCAGGCCGCCGACCGCCTGGCGGCCGAGTTGACAGACGCCCTGGGTAGCAGCCGTATTCTGGGGCCGGAGCAACCGCTGGTCGAGCGCATCCGAAACTTGTTTCTGTTCGATATTATGGTAAAAATTGAGCGCGACAAAGTAAACGTTAAGGCAGTGAAAGCCTATATCAAGGACCGGATCAACGACATTCTGACTGACAAAGGACTGCGACAAGTTAGTATTGTGATCGACGTAGATTGTTTGTAAAGCAGCCACTCAGGCAATGCCACAACAGGTGGTAAATTGAAGATAACCATCCTTTTCCAGGGATTAGTGGTTAATTACCGCCTTTCCTCCTTAAACCTTTCTTGTTTTTTGCGGTCTTAACACTGAATCACTATCACGCATAAATCAACCATTCAGACTTATGAAAACAATTCGAATCAACCTCTCTATCTGGCTACTGGCTACCCTGATTTCCAGCGGTTCAGTTATGGCATGCGTGCAGGCTAAGCCAATAAGGGGCGGTCGGCTTGCCGCACAACCCGATCCAAAAGCTACTTTGCTGCAGCCAATGCAACAAATGGTACAAAAACTAAAAAAACTGGAGGCTACCGGCGACCCCGATTTTGACTACGCCTTCCAGGCTAAGATACATGCACAGGGCGCACAGGATTTCCTGAAAATAGCCATGCAAAATGCAAAAGATGCGTCGCTGAAGGATATGGCACAAACGCTTTCTGCAAGCGCGCAAACTGACATCACGATGCTCGACGGAACGCTGAGACAGCTTAAACCATCGCGGCCGAACCAGGCTTTTACGCAACAGCAAAGCCGCAATATCGAAGCAATGAATTTAAAGCTTCAGCAAACGGGCAGCAGCGATAGGCTCACCAGCGACATCGACAAGAACGTGATTGTTCTCTTGTCAGAGCATCAGCAGGACGCTATTGATATGGCTACGACTTTTCTGCAGTATGGCAAAAACACCGCCCAGCGGACCTACGCCCAACAGCTTATTGATAAAGCACAAACGCAACGCGCACGCTTGAGTGCAATGCCTAAGTAAGCAGTAGCTCTATTATTAGAAAGCCGATAACGTGTTTATAACGTTATCGGCTTTTTCATTGAAAAAATTTAGGTGCTTTCAGTTGGGCAACGTATTGTTACCGGGGTCAATTTAGCCCTATGGGTGATTTCATGTTACACACCCTGTAGCGTACTTAGTTTTCGATAGAAACCCTCATCAAGTGACAGCAACTCATTGTGTCGGCCCCGCTCGACAATTCGGCCCTGATTAACAACCAGAATCTCGTCGGCGTGCTGAATGGTACTCAGCCGGTGGGCAATTACCAACGTAGTGCGGTTAGCCATTAGACGCGTGAGTGCTTCCTGAACAAGTTTTTCCGATTCAGTATCCAGTGCCGACGTAGCTTCATCCAGAATCAGAATTGGCGGATTTTTCAGGATAGCACGGGCAATGCTGATTCGTTGACGTTGCCCGCCCGACAGTTTGCCACCCCGGTCGCCGATGATAGTCTGATAGCCATCCGTCTGGGCCATAATGAAGTCGTGGGCATTGGCAATTCGGGCGGCCTCCACAACCTGGTTTTCAGTTGCGGGCGTTCCAAAGGCAATGTTGTTGAAAATAGTATCGTTGAACAATATGCTTTCCTGGGTCACGATACCCATCTGTCCACGTAGTGATGCCATCGTGCAGTTACGCAGGTCCACACCGTCGATTAAGATTTGACCACTCGTTGGGTCGTAAAAACGCGGAATGAGGTCGGCAATGGTGGATTTGCCCCCACCCGATGATCCAACCAGCGCAATGGTTTTACCTTTTTGCAGTTCGAAACTAACATCGCATAGTACTGGCGTATCCGCATTATAGGAAAACGATACGTGTTGCACAGCAATACGATCCTGGAAATCGGCCAGCATTACGGCACCTGGTTTATCCTGAATGGCTGGCTGTGTGTCAATGAGTTCGAGTACACGCTCGCCCGATGCCACCCCCCGTTGCGAACCACTAAAGGCGTTGGAAATATCTTTGGCAGGGCGCGTTACCTGCGAGAAAATAGCAATGTAGGCAATGAACTGAGCCGCCGTCAGGTCCGACTGTCCGCTCAGCACCAGCGACCCGCCATAAAGCAAAATACCCGAAACAACGGCTACGCCCATTACCTCCGAAAACGGCGACGCGAGTTCGCGCCGGTACGCCAGCGACCGGACTGCCTGCCGGTAGCCTTCGTTTTCTTGGCGGAATTTATCCAGAATAAACCCCTCGGCAACAAACCCCTTTACCACACGCATACCACCGAACGTTTCATCCAGTAGGCTTACCAGACTGCTCAACCGCTGCTGTCCGGCCTGGGCATCGCGTTTCATACGCCGAACGAGCGTAGCAATAAAACCGCCCGAAAGTGGAATAACCACAATAGCGAACAGGGTCAGCTTCACCGAAATGCTGAGCAGCGCAATGATGTAGCCAATAAGCAAAAACACTTCTTTCGACGCAGCCGATAACGTATTGGCGATAGAGTTTTCGACCTCCTGCACATCAGACGTAGTGCGCGAGATGAGATTTCCTTTGCGTTCGCTGGAGAAAAAACCAAGGTGTAACCCGAGCGTCTGCGCAAATACGGCCTCCCGCAACCGAGCCACCATCCGGGCCTTGAACGTCTCCAACTGCCTTACAGACAAATATTTAAACAAGTTGCTGAATAATACCGACGCAACGATGATGCCGCATACGAATTGAAGTGCTCCAACTTTGCCGTATTCTTTAAAAATCTGGGCAAAATAATAGCTGAACGCCGTTGCAGGCGAGGTTGTCAGGGAGGGTGCCGGCTGATTCAACAGCACCTGCATCTGCGCTGAATCGACTTTATCAAACAGGATACTGAGCAGCGGAATAAGCAGGGTAAAATTCAGGACGCCAAACACACTGGCAATAAGCGACGTTAGCACAAACGGCGTTAGAAAGCGGCCCAGCGGCCTGGCAAATGAGAGTAAACGAAAGTATGTTTTCATTGATAGGGCAAAGGTACGGCGCAAACGCCAATACCATTCTGCTATCAGCGATCAGCTTTCCCCGCCAGTTCGCAATATAGTTTCCAGTACTCACCCGCTACAAGCGGCCAGCTGAACCCGGCCGCTCGTTTTATCATCCGCTCCTGTCGTAATGCATTCTGTCCAAAATCATGCAGACCATCGTGCAGCACTTTAGCCATGCTTTCTGGCTCGAAATTCTCAAAGTAGTACGCTTCCTTTCCGCCCACATCGGGTAGACTGGTCAGGTTTGATATAAATACCGGCTTGCCAAACGTCATTGCTTCGGCCACCGGCAAACCAAATCCTTCTGACAATGAGGGAAACAGAAACGCTTCGCAGTGGGCATAGAGCCACAACTTGGTGGGCTCGTCAATGGCACCGGGCATCAGCAGGCGGTCGGCCACACCGAGTTTCTGAGCCTGCTCGCGAATGTGTCGGGCATAAGGGTGGCCGTCCGGACCGGCAAGAACCAGGCGATAATCGGGGAATGCTTCGAGCAGTGGTAGGAGCGTATGTACGTTCTTTTTGGGGTGAATGACACCAACAAAAAACAGGAATGGTGATTCTGTGAAGTGTCGAATGGGCGATTCGGCAGGCAGTTCGTCGGGGGTTTTGGCCGGATCGACAGCAAAGCCCGTATGCACAACGGGAAACGGTAATGATGCCGGTATGTTCAGATGTTCGCGTACGACCCGACTGGTAAAACCCGACCCAGCCGTCAGCAGCGACGCCCGATTAATCTTACGCTGGAGGGTTGCCAGTTTACGGGATTTTTTAGCCTCCGAATAATCAACCCGCTCCAGAAAATTCAGGTCATAGATCGTCAGCATCAACTTTCCTTGCCCGGCGCTGGGTAGGTAGGAAGAATCCTGGTGTAAACAATGCCATACATCAAACTGGCCGAGAATCCAGAGTTTCCGCAGCCACCACGCTTCTACATACTCAACCGTATTACCAAAAACGCCCGTTTGACCTTTGGGTACCAGAAAGGTAAGTTTCCAGGGATTACCGTCATGGCTGGCCGGTTGCTGGCGTACGAGTTCACGACCGAGATGCAGGCAAACCTGTCCCAAACCGCTGTTGAGATCGCGAAGGCGTTCGGCGTCGATGAAGAGAGCAGGCATTGGATTTTCATGTTTCGGCAAAATTGAGGAATCCCCTGTAATTTCAACACCTTTTTGCATCTACAGCAACAGCCGTAGTGCTGATTATCCTTTTTAAAGGACTACCCCGCGCGGCCTATTCATTAACCTTCATGCATAGGCCTTCTAAAGTTGTGTTACCCGGCTATCAGCGACAATGGCTTACTTCTGGATACGATATCGAAGTCGTATGGAATCATTTCTAGTTGATTAATACGGGTTTATGCCATACTGTATTTTACTATCCTACACTTCCATACTATATTTGCTAAACTAGTTTGTTACTTTATCAACATAAGTCGCTTAATGGGCCCATAGTATCCGTTGAAGATGATGAGGATGATCAGTACCTGATTGAGCAAACGATCAGGCGGTTATCCATTCCCAACGAAGTGCGTTTTTTTGCCAATGGTCAGGAAGCGCTGCACTATCTGGAACAAACCGATGAAAAGCCCCTTTTAATTTTATGCGATATAAACATGCCTATTATGGATGGGCTTGAGTTTCGGCATCATATCAACAAGAGCGACTATTTGAGAAAAAAATCCATACCATTTGTATTTTTGACGACTGCCTCTAACCCACCGCTTGTTCAGGCGGCCTACGATGCCGCCGTTCAGGGCTTTTATAAGAAAGCCACTAATTACGCAGGGATGCACGAGCAGATAAGGCTGATAATTGAGTATTGGCAGAGTTGTCTGCATCCCAATAATGACTTTTAGTACTATCGGCCAATTGTTCCCGCTCTTACCTTATATAACCAGCAGATTTTATCCTGCTATACACCTGTCCTGATTACTTTCTGAATACCCTTCCTGCATGATGGCGGGAATTGGTCACGGGTATGCTGTTTTAGTTAGCCTTTTTAATTTAGTGACAGCCTTCTTGATGATGACCGATTATTCAACGTATACGTACCGGTTTCAATCAGTTTATCGACTAGTACGTAGTTCGCGTTATCCAGCGACGATGCCACAAAGCCCTGTCTGAACGGCGGATTAGTATAATTTCAATCTTTTTGCAAATTCGAACCAGCCGGAAAAGAGTCAGCCGTCTGCCTCGAAATTCTCCCGATTGATAGAATCCGACGAATCGGCGTTACGTTGTACTTTTGCGGTATGACTTTACAAAATGATTTGTTGCTCCGCACAGCGCGCGGTGAGTTGACCGAGCGGGTTCCGGTCTGGATGATGCGACAGGCAGGCCGGGTTCTGGCGGAGTATAGGGCCGTGCGTGAGCGGGCAGGCAGTTTCATTACGTTGGCCAAGACGCCCGAGTTAGCCGCCAAAGTGACCATTCAGCCAGTGGATGCGTTTGACGTCGATGCCGCTATTATTTTCTCCGACATCCTGGTCGTACCCGAAGCGATGGGCCTGCCCTATGAGATGATTGAAAGCCGGGGTCCCGTTTTTCCGCAAACTGTGCGAACTACTGCCGACCTCAGCCGCCTGCGCGTGGCCAACGCCGAAAGCGACCTGGGCTACGTACTGGATGCCATTCGTCTGACAAAAAAAGAACTGAACGGCCGCGTACCCCTCATTGGTTTTGCCGGGGCACCGTTCACAATTTTCTGCTATATGACCGAAGGCAAAGGGTCCAAAACCTTCTCAGTCGCCAAAAAGCTTCTTTATAAAGACCCAGTGTTTGCCCACACTCTACTGCAACAAATAACTGACAGTACCCTGGCGTATTTAAAAGCGCAGGTACGGGCTGGTGTTGATCTGGTGCAGCTCTTCGACTCATGGGCGGGCATTCTGACACCTGAGCAGTACCGTCTGTTTTCGCTGCCCTATATTAAACAGATTTGCGACGCGCTGGGTAGTGAAATTCACGATGGGGTGGTTAGCCATGCACCAGTGCCGGTAACGGTATTTGCGAAAGGGGCTTTTTTTGCGCGCCATGAAATTGGGCAGTTAGCCTGCTCAGTGGTGGGTCTGGACTGGAACATGGACCCGGCCGAGTCCCGGGAACTGATCCCCAACAAAGTGTTACAGGGAAACCTGGACCCGTGCGTACTCTACGCTGATTATGCCCAGATTCGGGCGGAGGTAAAGCGTATGTTCGACGCCTTTGGCCATCAACATTACATTGCTAATCTGGGCCACGGCATTTACCCGGATACAGAACCCGACAAGGCCCGGTGTTTTGTGGATGCCGTGAAAGAATTGGGAACGGCGCAGGGTTTTAGTAATTAATGAGTAATAAAAAGAGCGGCAAATACAACACAAACAGAGCGCTTAGCTGCCTGGCAGCTAAGCGCTCTATATTAGATTACACGTCTGAATATTCGGCTGTCCAGCGCCACCGTCTCTTAAAATAAGCTACTGAATGTTTGGACACAAACTCAACAATAATGGCGGTAGTAGTCCTAAACTATTTAAGTAAACTATATACGTTGATGCTTGATTATAGGCTTCTTCATTTGTTGGATGAATGCCAGGTATGTTAAGGGAGTATATAGAAAGCCATTGCTATAACGAGTGGCCTATGCATTTTTCCCGATAACTAAGTGCTGTAAATTAACCCATATCAATAAACACAGCCCCACTATACTAGTAAGAAACCGGAGCTTATGATATAGCCACCACTTATCACGCCATTCAGTCCAGTCCGAGGGTGGGTTAGTAGACTTCCAGGTCATCACCAGGGCGTTAATTGGCTGATTTCCAAACCGAGTGATTAAGCCAGTAAGGATAAAAAAACCAGCTGTTATCAGGAATAAGGCCATCACCGATTTATTGCCCTTATTGATATAAGCTAAGCCTAAACTTGATAGAATAACTATACCACCTAATAAGGGCAAAAGAAGGTTAAAGGCTTTAACTAAGCTTTGATGTTGCTCAACATAAGACGAACTGGACAGGCTCAGGGGATTGAAACTAACCCAAATACCAAATACACTACCCGTTACTAAGGCCGCTATTAATAGATTCAGGAATCGAATAAAGATTTCCATATAAGACTATTTAGCTGGCTTAAATCAGTTTATCTCTGCTGTTCCCGGTTGAGGAGTTGTACAAAACAAGTCATTCTAGATATAGGACACGTAGTAATAGTTATCTATTGGTAAAGCGATTAGTAAAACGTACTGAGAAATTAATGTTGTTGCAGGCACTATCGGACGGAATATAACTTGTGAGAGTGACAGGTGCCATCGGTTATTAGGTAGCTTGGTTTAAACATTGGCTACTAAGTTTTTAGAAAACCGTTTAAAATTCAGACATTTACCCACAATAGTGAGAAACCATAAGTAACCGAAAGCTCCATTTTTTCATCATGATCAGTAATCAAGTCCAGTCGCCTTCAGTACTGATTGTGGAGGATGAAGTGATTTTAGCGCTGGATTTATGCCTTCAACTTGAGAGCAAAGGATATACGGTCGTTGGAACAGCCACCACTGGCCGGCAAGCCCTGATACAACAGACCGAACAGCAAGCCGATATTATTATATGTGATATAAACCTACGGGGCGATCTAACAGGTATTGAAACGGCTCGTCAGTTAGTATCAATTAAACCAGTGCCTATTATTTATCTCACGGCCATGAATGACCGTTCGACCTTAGAACAGGCTAAGGCAACCAATCCTGCAGCTTATCTGATAAAGCCTGTCACGAATGACAATCTGTTCATCGCTATAGAAATCGCATTAAATAACTTTATCCATTTATCAGAAACGCAAAGAACAACGCTACCCCAAGAACCTGCGCCAACACCTTTAGGCGTCCGTGAAGGGGAAACGATCTTACAGATTGGTGACTTCATCTTCATCAAGCAAAACTACCAGTTTGTCAGGCTACACCAGGCCGAAGTGTTATATGCCGAAGCAGATGACAAATACACAACTTTAGTAACTACATCCCGAAAGTTCGTATTGAGGCTCTCACTGGTAGTCTTATTACAACGCATGTTGGATATGACATTAGTGCGCATTCATCGTTCTTATGCGGTTAATCTTGAAAAGGTAGAGTCTTTCAACGACTACGAGATACAAGTTCCCGGACATACATTGCCTTTAGGTCGCGTTTACAAGGAGGAATTTTTACGTCATTTTCGAGTACGGTAACGGTCGGTTCTCATGCTTACACCCAAAAATAGGCCGTTAACCACTACCTATGTGTTGTTCACGGCCTATAGAGTTAAAGTATGAACGAATGAAGTAGCTTTATGAGTGTCATGATAAATTTATTCGTTTCCATGAATTTGAACTACTTCTCAACAGGCTATTTAGGACTTCCTGCTTTTCGGCCTGCTTATTAGCAACGGTGTCTTTTTTGACGATGTACCAGGTCAACGAAAGCTCGCTTATACTCAATAACCCTTTATTTCGCTCAGGTAGGGTACTATATGCTATAGTACCTCATTGTTCGTTTGGGCGACTACTTTGTGTAAATGCGAATGATGACCCAAGATGATGAACCACAGAACTAACGGGTAAAGCCATCCACGCATAAAGTTTCAAGCCACCGGTTTTGACCTCATCAGAGCCAGTATCAGTTAAAGATTACAACATGAAAGGTGTAAAATGTACGCTCGTTATTGTATCAACGTTTGCGCTAATACTGTGTTCGATACATCAAACAGCGGCACAGCGAACTCAAATTAGGGGCTTTGTCGACGCGCTTACCTACTATCAGAATGATAAGCTTAACTTTAGCTTCGGCGAACAGGATTTGTTTATTACGTCAGAAATAAACGAACGTTTATCATTTCTGGGGGAGACCGTTTTTAAATATTCTCCTAACTCTCCTACCCTTTTCGATATTAGTATTGAGCGCGTAATTTTAAAATATAATTATGCAGGCAATCACAGCATTTTAATTGGCAAACATCATACACCCGTTAATTATTGGAATGATACGTACCATCATGGCAGGGTTTTCTTCCCTACCATTGAACGCCCTTTAGTCTTTTCTCAAGGCATCATAC
>JAQBNX010000367.1 GCA_028288385.1 Spirosoma sp. | reverse complement strand
CACTACAGCACGTTTATATACCCATAATCTGACCCGCTAGTGCTTATCGACCCAGCCAGTCTTTGAATTCGGTAATCCGGCTCATACTAACGAACACCTCATGCCGCGATTGAGGAAGCAAATCCAGTTTTAGCTTACCCGCTGAGTAGGCATGGATGGTCTGGATGGCGGGTCTAGCCACTAGAAACTGGCGGTTCACCCGAAAAAAACGATCAGGATTAAGCATACCGGCAATCTGGTCGAGACTATACTCAATTGGCAGCGAGGTTCCTTCTTTTGAGACCAAAAACGTGGCCTTTTCTTCCGAATAAAAATAGGCGATATCGCCTACCTCTACACTCCGTATCCTAGTCCCCAGACTTACCATGAAGCGTTCCTTAAATGCCGGTTCGTGTGGCTTTTGGATCAACGCCAGAAGTGAATTCAGATCGGGTAGGCCCGATTGCGGGCGAAGGGCCTTGAACTTGTCCAACGCTGCGGCTAACTCGTCATAATCAACTGGTTTGAGCAGGTAATCAATACTGTTCACTTTGAAGGCCTTGATCATGTACTCCTCATAAGCGGTCGTAAAAATAATGGGTAGGGTCAACTGCGTCTGTTCGAAAATAGCAAAAGCGAGACCATCTTCCAGGTGAATATCCATGAAGGCCAGGTCAGCTAGTGGCGGCTGGTCGCTGCCCGGTTGGCCGCTGATATGTTGGTTAAACCAGGCCACGGCTTCTTTTACCGAGGGCAACTGCGCCACAATATGCAGAGCCGGATCATATTTTTTTAGCAATCGCTCCAGTTGGCGGGCGGTGCGGGCTTCGTCTTCAATGATTACGACATTCATACGATAAGTGGGATTTTAACGATAAACAACCCGTTTTGCTCACCATACCAGACCGGGTGCTCGGTGAGGAGCGCATAGCGGTTGGTGATATTTCTGAGGCCCACGCCCGTTGAGGGTTCCGGCTGATCGCGGGGCTGCAGGGGATTTTCAATAATCAGGTAATTTTCCGCTACGTAGATACGTACCTGAAGCCGCTCCTGAATCGACATGCGGTTGTGTTTAACGGCATTCTCGACCACCAGTTGCAACGATAAGGGAGCAATCTGGTATTGGTCCTGCACCGCTGGTGGCACATCAATGCAGACCTCAAATTTATTTTCGAAGCGAATCTGGAGTAGAAACGTATACGCCTGAATAAAGTCGAGTTCGGTTTTTAGCGGAACCAAGTCCTGATCACGCTGCTCCAACAGGTAGCGATAGGCTTTCGACAACTGCTTGATAAACTGTTCAGACAACTCGACGTCTTCATGAATCAGCGAGGTCAGAATACTCAGACTGTTAAACAGAAAATGGGGGCTGAGCTGATTCTTTAACGCTTCAAACTGGCTCAACACCGCTTCTTTTTCCAAGCGCTCAGCCCGCAGCTGAACATGCTTTAGTTGTTGAAAGGCGCGGGCATTAATCGTTAAATCGAACGCCGACAGCATAATCGCTACCGTAAAGCCAACATTGGCCCGTTGCACATAGGCTAGTACCTGAGGGGGAAAAGGTAAAGTAGGATTTTTGGGCTGAAGGGCTGGCCATAAATAAAACACAAGCCTAAAGTTAAACTCCAGGATTGTCCTGAAGGCCAGCATAAACAATAGGGCCAATCCCAGCGAAACCAGGATGGTTATCAGGATGGCTTTCCAACTGAATTCGTGCAGGAAGTCCTCACCAAACCAGCGAAATAACTGACGCTGAATCCAGTCGGTAGCATTGACCCATAAGAAATACAAGACTAACACAATAACACTGTAGCCTATTAAAAAAGGCACAACCGGAATTACTGATCTTGACTGCCAGACAGTTTCGGGTAGGTTGACATAGATAAGCAGGGGCGAGTAGAGCAGCAGGAGCCGAATGGCCAATTGCCATTTTTTATACGAAGTCAACAGCTCAGCCATGATAGATCGGGTTTGAAAACACGTAAAAGTACCATGCCGTACCGTTTGCCAAAAGGGAAGTTTACCAGCCATGGCGTTGGCGGGCTGAATGTATGGTTAAGGCCGATGAGTGAATCTGCGAATGGCTATTCACCAACCTTCTTTCTGCCCAAAGCAAATACTGCACGAAACGAAGCCCGCATTCATCCCGCTAAAGCCCACGGTTATCCACCTTTTCTGGCCCCTCATCGCCTTTGATTTCCTGGCTTGTCCACCCCATGGCAACTTTGTCTCACCGGCCGCCAATGCGGTCAACCGAGATAAACAACTAAAATAAACAAACCATGAAAAAAGTCCTTATTCTGATGCTGGGCCTGGTAGCCAGTTCTGCATCGTTCGCCAACACCTCGACTCCCCAAAACACGGCCGCACAAACGCGTCTGGTGATGACAAACGGGCATAAAATCAAACTCTATATTCAGCCCCTGCAAACCAAAGGCCAGCTGGCGATCCAGGATGCCAATGGGCAGGATGTTTATAACAAGACGGTAGCTCTTCAAAACGGACTGAGTCAGCAATTCGATTTTTCGAACTTAAGCACCGGCACTTATCGGCTGACGCTGACAACGGGCAACCAAACCGTTACCAGAACGTTTGTGGTGCAGGCAAATCCCAACGAAAGCTTTGTTGTTCAGCAATCTTAATCGATCATCTACTAATGGTGGGGTGATCTTCAGGTAAACAGACCGTCTCGTTTCAATTAAGTAACAACAGCCTGGTCTGTTTACCTCAACTCATTCATTAACGGAGCGGTATTACCTGATTAATAGGTATGCACGATCCCCTGCTTCAAGGCATCCTCATAGGCATCCTTCTCGAACTGATACAGATAAGGAGACCGGTGAGGACCAATAGCCCGCCGTTCGTCTAGTTTTTTGATCAGCCCAAGTGCTACGAGCTTTTTGGAGAAGTTTCGCCCATCCAGCTCTTTTCCCAAAATAGTCTCATACAGCGAGTGGATTTCTGGCAGGGTGAATTTTTCAGGTAACAGATTGTACCCAATTGGCTGGTGATATATCTGAAGCCGAAGAGTGGCCAGGGCTTTTTCTACGACTTCGTTCTGGTCAAATAAAAGCGGAGGAATCTCGCCCACGTCCCACCACTGGTAGTCGTAAGTGAAAATGTCTGTTCTAACGCTTACCCTGAAATAATCGACCAGGGCAAAGTAGCCAACGGATAAAGTACGTTCAAACAACCAGTTATCCTCGTCAGCGCCGACATCAAGACCATATTTTTCGGTGAATTCACGGACGCTACGTTCCTGGAGTCGATAAGGAGAATCGCCAAAAATGTGGAACTGTTGCAGGAACAAATCTTCCAGGCCCGTCCGCTCCTGTACGATGCGATTGGCGGCCTCGCTTAGCGGCTCTCTGCGCTGTATAAAACCACCCGGCAATCCCCATCCATTATAACCGATCCATTTAAGCAGCAAAATTTTGAGTTGCTGATTGTGATAACCAAAAATGACCGAGTCGATGCTGAGGTGGGGCAGGTAATACTGGGAGCCATTCCTGATAAAGTCCGCTATTTCTTCTTGCGAGTTCATAGGTCAAAGATAAAAACCATTCCGTAAATTTTACTTATTAAAAAAACATCCTACCTTTATTCCGTAAAAGTTACGATTTTGTATTTTGTTCAATAATTCCACTAAGTAGCTTAGCTTAAATCGATGACACAGTTTATCCCTAATTCACTACGTTGGTTAGTCGGAACAGCGTTAGTGGGTCTTGTGGTCACCGGACTTTGGTCGTATGTTGGTGCGAAAGAGTCACCCCGAATTCTCGTATTCAGTAAAACAGTTGCCTTTCGTCATACTTCGATTGGTGCGGGCCAGAAAGCGCTTTT
>JAQBNX010000865.1 GCA_028288385.1 Spirosoma sp. | reverse complement strand
AGGTCGGTATCGGTATGCTTCCTGTTGGTTGTGATTACCTGCTCCACCATATCGGTGGGCAGTTTAGCCGCTCCATGATAAGCCCCCAGAATAGCTCCTATGATCGCACCGGTCGTATCGTTGTCGCGCCCAAAATTGACCGCAAACTGGAGGCTCTTCGCAAAATCGAAGCCGCCGTATAGCATAGCCGTGAGAGTAATCTGAAAAATTTCTCCGGCCATTAGGGGCAACTCCTGATTGGAGGCATCCAGCAACGTAAAGGCATACTGCCGCCGGGCCAACTCAACGGTATCGGCGACTCCCGTGCGGGGAAAAACCAATTGAGCCCGATTCATCTGAGCAGGTGTCCATTGTCCGGCTTTATACACCACCGTGCGAGCCCGCTGTAGGAATCGATAGGCTGCCCGGCCCACCAATCGGCTTTCGTAATACTGCCGGGGGTCTACCTCGCGCACTACGTTAATCATGGATTCTGGTGAGGCCCCCGGTGTCATGGCAGCCGACACCATAGCGGCTGTCAGCGCACTTAGGTCACGGGCGTACCCCAGATCGAATAAGGTCAGGCGGAAGGCATCACTGTAAGCCCGATTAGGCTGGCCAGGAAACAATGCACCCAAAACCGGCGAGTAAAGCATACCCGCACAGGTCATTTCGCCCCCATAAAAGCTATGCAGCGCGTCATTGTATGCAGGCCAATTTTGGGCAACATACGGTTTAGCCACTCTTGCCCATTCCTGCAGCCAAGCCATTCGCCGGGCGTTGGCCTCAAAGGGAGCCGGATCGTCGCCGGGTGTATTCTTAAGCCGTTGCACGTCAGCGTGGTACTGCGTCAGAATATAATTGGCAAAGCCCCCTGGCTGGAGGGGCGTTTTGCTATTGCGCTGGGTCAGCAGATAGCCCACAATCAGCTTTTTCCAGCGCGTATCGTCGGTAGTTCCGCCGGCGGGCAGATTCATCGACCAGGTTCCTTCGGGAGAGGGTTCGCGCACCATCGAATCGAGCCGGTTAACGGCCCCGTACATGGTGCCGATCATTTCCCGCGACCACATTTCAGTTGGTGCTCCCATCGCATCGCCAATGGCTGACCCAACCAGCATACCCAGCACCCGGTCATGCAGTTGAGCGCGGGTCAGGCCAGCCCGCATAGAGCCTGGCGAACTCGATGTGGATTGGGCGCTGACTGGACTAGTACCAAGCAGGCCAAGAAACAGCAGACAGAACCAGACGCCGTTGAAACGCATAGGTTGATTAAGTAAATAGTCCAGTCTAGCTGATGTAAACGACCTGAGGAAGTCGAGTCGGCTATTGTTTCGCTTCTGAACCGGTTGTAAAGGTGCTAATATCTGACTTTTTGTCCGTCAGATTGGTCTGTTTGAAATCATCATCTTGATAAAGCGTTGCGGTTGCCGCATTCACCATCCAGTTAGTGCCTGAAACAATCTGTCTACAGCAGATAGGCGTAAATGGCTTATTATGCAGAAAACGAAAGCCATTTTAGTCCTTTTGGGGTGGTTGATGTCCGGGTTGAGCGTAGCACAACGCATTGATAATACGGCCTCGTTTCGGCAAATGGGAGGGTCTGCCTTCGTCCGCTTACACTATGATAACGACCTTTTCACCGCAACGGATTATTACTATACCCAGGGCTATCAGGTCGAAGCCATTAATCCTGCACTACGGAAAAATCCGCTCACCAGGCTACTCATTAAAGCCAGCGGAAATCAGGCGCAGTACGGTCTAGCCTTCGAGCATTTCGGTTTTACGCCCACTTCTATTCGAAGCGATGCTATTCTGGTTGGCGACCGCCCGTTTGCGGGCTGCATTTTAGTCAAAACATTCAGTATGTCAACCGATACGCTGCGGAGGCTCAGAGTGTCGTCGGTGCTGAGTACGGGGATGGTGGGACCAGTTGCCTTGGGGAGGCAAATCCAGACAACTCTACATCGGCTCCTGAACGGTGTGGAACCGCATGGCTGGCAGCATCAGATTCGCAACGACGTGATTTTGAATTACCTCCTCACGTATGAAAAACAGCTTTACGCCTATCGCCATGCCTTGTCGGTAAGTGCTCAGGCTCAGGCCCGCGTTGGTACCTTTGCCGATGGGTTGCAAACAGGGATTGTGGTGATGGTGGGCCGGTTTAATTCTCCGTTTGGCAATACCTCAAACAAGCGGCTCCTGCCAATGCAACTGTATGTATATGCCCAGCCCCTGGTTAATGCAGTCGTTTATGACGCTACGTTACAGGGTGGCCTGTTGAATCGAAGCAGCCCTTATGTCATTCCAGCCAGCCAACTGGCGCGTACTACGTTGCAGGCGAACATGGGAGCCGTATTTAGCTACAAAAACCTGTATCTGGAATATTATGAGTCGGTGCTTAGCCGGGAATTTGAAACGGGTAGGTCTCACCGCTGGGGTGGCGTGAAAATCGGCCTCTCTTTCGCCACATTTGCTCACCCGATAAAGTGAGTCTATTCAGCCCCTTACCACACCCGGTGAGCCACTATGTTAATAACGGCGTTAACCAGAAAAGCCATGCCAAACGAGCTACCGACTGAAAATGTGGGCAGCAGAAAAGCCTGAAGAAACACAAAGGTGCTAAATCCCACTAAGCCCATCATTATCCCCCTAAGTATTGTAATGGTAGCATCACTACCTTGCAGGGTATGGGTGAAAATAGCTAATACCGATGTCAAAATTGGGAAAGGGGTTAAAACACCACTCCAGGTTGGCCCCAGGACCGTAGCCAAGGCTGTTATCAGTAATACGAATAAGGTAGCCACCAACATACGAATGGGGATGTCAAAGGGTAGGCGTCGGGCTTTCGTTGACTGACTACCGGGCAGGGGAAAGAACCGCAGCGCCAGCACGATACCCCCAATGACCAGGCCATACCTTGCTGGTAAACTTAGCGGGAGACGGGTAAGGAGTAAGGCAGTGAGTGAATAGGCCCCGTATGACAAAAGGAGGGTTGGTAGCCAGAACAGCTTTCGGGATAGGGCTGCATACCCATAGCAAAAGATGATTAAGGCTAAAATGCCCGTCAGCACACCGGGAATGGATTGAATGCCAAACGCTTTTCCCTGCTCGAGGATGAAAAATAGCAGAATGGGGCCCGCAACCCAGGGCAAACTTCCAATCAGGCCACCTATCAGAGGACCCCACATTCGAATGGCCAGGGTAAC
>JAQBNX010000337.1 GCA_028288385.1 Spirosoma sp. | reverse complement strand
CGGTGGACCATCCCAACTACGATACCTTCTGGCAGGAGCGCAACATCCTGCCTCATCTACGGAATATTCGACCTGCTGTGCTGGTCGTAGGAGGCTGGTTCGACGCCGAAGACCTGTACGGGCCACTGAGTATCTACAAAACGCTGGCTCAGAACAGCCCGGCATCGCGGCCGATGCTGGTGATGGGACCATTTGGCCATCGGGGCTGGTCGGAAGAAGCCGGTCATACACTACACAACGACCTGTATTTTGGTGACAGTCTGGCAACCAGTTACCAACGAACGATAGAGGCTCCTTTCTTCCAGCATTATCTGAAAGGGGCGGGTGATGGCAAAACCGGACTCCCCCCAGTTTGTCTGTTTGATACCGGACTAAAAACCTGGCGAACGTTTTTACAATGGCCCTCCTCCAGCCGCCATCGTTTACGCTGGTATTTGACGCCCACGGGTCAGCTCAGCACAATGGCTACCACCCCGACGAGGTTTCGCGAGTATGTCAGCGACCCGGCCCATCCTGTCCCTTACAGCGAAGCAACCCTGACGGCCGAAGCGGATTTCAGTGTGTTGTCGAGCTATATGTCGGCCGATCAGCGGTTTGCCAGTAAGCGGCCCGATGTACTCACCTTTCAAACGGATCAATTACCTGAAAACCTGACCGTTGGTGGAGAAGTAACGGTCAGGCTGAAGGTCAGCACGACGGGTACGGATGCCGACTGGGTGGTTAAGCTCATTGATGTTTACCCACTCGACGAGCCAAACCATCCCTACCTGCCCAATCCCCAACTGCAGTTAGCCAATTATCAGCAACTGGTCCGGGCTGATGTTATGCGGGGTCGGTTTCGCCATAACTTCCGGAAGCCGGAGCCCTTCAGGCCCAATCAGGTTACGGCCGTAACGCTCCAACTCCCCGACGTACTGCACACGTTTAAAAAAGGGCATCGAGTCATGATTCAGGTGCAAAGCAGTTGGTTTCCGCTGATTGACCGCAACCCTCAGACGTTCGTAGAAAATATCTATAAAGCTGCGAAAGCCGATTTTAAACCGGCTCGTCATCGTGTTTACGGGGGCTCTGTTGTTGACGTGACCGTATCTCCCTGATCAGCGAATAGGCCAATACAGTACCTAACGCTATTGCGGTTTACTTATCAATGAAAGTTAACACTACTATTTTGTCAATGAGCCAATTAGATCATTCCTGGAATACTGACCTGTACCAGCAGAAACACGCCTTTGTCTTCCAGTACGGGGATGACCTACTGACTGTACTTAAGCCGCAACCCGGCGAACGGATCCTCGACTTAGGCTGCGGTACAGGTGAGCTTACTGCCCGAATCGCCCAAAAAGGAGCCGAAGTCGTTGGCCTTGATGCCTCGGCTACCATGATTGCAAAAGCCCGGCAATCGTTTCCTGATCTTACCTTTCAGTTGGGAGATGCCCAGCAGCTGGTTACCAGTCAGCCATTCGATGCAATATTTAGCAATGCGACACTCCACTGGATTGGGGAAACACAGCAGCCAAGGGTGTTGAGGACGGTGTTCAAGGCGCTCAAACCGGGTGGTCGTTTCGTCGCGGAGCTGGGTGGTCGGGGTAATGTGCAACGCATCCTGAATGCGTTGCACAGCGTACTCAATGAGGTCGGCATAAATCAACCGGTCCATCTGAATTACTTCCCGAGCGTTGGCCAGTACGCGACAATGCTGGAAACCGCTGGCTTCTCTATTAGGTGGATGCAGTATTTTGATCGTGACACCCCGCTGACCGATCCCCAAACCGGAATCAGTGACTGGCTAACTATGTTTCGAGGGGACCTGTTGAATGCCCTTTCTGACAAAGACCGGCAAGCCGTTATATCGGCCGTAAACCTCCAGCTTCGCCCGACCAATTTTCGCGATGGATACTGGTTTGCTGACTATAAGCGACTGCGCTTTGAAGCCGTAAAACCTCTCATACTCTAACAATTTCTTATGCAAAACCGTATCTACATTGTCGGGGTTGGTGCCATTGGTATGACCCTGGCGGTGTTGCTGAAGCAGTCTGGCAAAGAAGTCCTGTTGCTGCGCGGTCGGCCGGAGAGTATGCCGGAAACCGAAGAAACCAACATTACGATTGAGTTTAGCGATGGCCCTGCCCGGACTGCTTCCATTCCTATCCGCACTCTGGAACAGGTTGAATCCCTGAACGGTATCGTTTTGCTGACCAGCAAATCGTACGGTAACCGGGCATTAGCTCCGCGATTGAGGGAAAAGATAAGCTATTCTCCTCTGGTTTTGCTGCAAAACGGCCTGGGTATCGAAGAGCCTTTTCTGGAAGCTGGTTTTCCCGAGGTGTATCGGTGTGTACTATTGGCAACGAGTCAGGTACGATCTTCTTTTAGGGTTAGCTATAAACCTGTGGCCGCTTCGCCTGTTGGCGTGGTTCGGGGCCATTATTCCCGACTGGCGGAGCTTATCGAACAGCTTAGCACGTCTGCCTTTCAGTTTCGGGTGGAGGGCGCCATTCAGCACACCATCTGGGAGAAAGTCATTACCAATTGCGTCTTTAACGCTATGTGTCCGCTGATTGGCATTGATAACGGATTATTTCATCGAGATGCATCCGCGCTGTCATTAGCAGGCGAGATTATCGAAGAATGCATAGCGGTGGCGGGTGAAGTGGGCATTATCCTGAATCGAGAGGAAGTAAAGGGGCGATTGCTGCAAATCAGCCAACGTTCCGAGGGACAACTGATCTCGACCCTCGTCGATATTAATCACGGCCGCGCGATCGAAATTGAATCGCTGAATCTGGCGGTAGCCCACCTGGCCCAAGGGCTGGGTAAGCCTGAATTGGCCATTCGTACTCGACTGCTTGGCGAACTAACCCGGTTGAAGGCTGAAACGAGTCGTTTTCTGTAGCTACTTATTGAGCCCATATACATCTACTAAAGGGCATCCTGTCAGACACACGGCGGATGTCGCAATTCCCACTACTATTTTCCCTTATTCATATTTTTATGAAATAATGGACCACCCATTAGTCATCCGTAAATAAGTTTAATAAACTGGGCAAATTGCCAAAAACAAAAAAGTCTTATTTTCCGATTTTATCAACTTGTCCTACCTTAATATTTACTTCTAGAATTAGTGCAGATTAGCAGCCTTTTAAGTTTGTTTACAAAATTCCTCGTCTGTTTGCCACAAAAAAACTTCCCCACGCAGTTCAGGATAATGGTTCGGCAAAACGATCGTTTAAACGAACTCCGCACCATGCAGGCCAAGCATGGCCTAAGCTGTTCTAAAACGGTTCGGTTGATTAGTTCGCTTATCGCTACCTTATAAGCGTATAATCGAACCAAATCAGCATGAAGATCAGGTACGCTCGAGTATCCAGCCAGGATCAAAACCTATTCCTTCAGCATGTTGCACTGAAGGCGGCCGGTTGCGAACGGATTTATGAAGAGAAAGCTAGTGGCGCTAAAGCCGACCGGCCGGAATTATTACGGATGATCGATCATGCCCGCGAAGGTGATGCCATTGTGATCTGGAAACTCGACCGTCTTGGTCGATCACTGGCTCACCTAGTCGAACTGGTATCCGAACTCGAGCAGAAAGGTATCGGCCTAATCAGCCTCAACGGTAGCCAAAGCACTCTTTGAAGCTGAGTCTACAAATAATAAAAAAGACCGTTATACCCGAAAGAGGAATTTGCGCAAAGTACTCATGCAGGTAGCCGCAGTTACGGTTGCTTTAGTCAAAAGTGTGGACAGAAACGTACTCCAGTCAAGTTATCCATTTAAATCTGATCTTGAGGCGCCAGCTACAGATATCTGGGTGATCGACCTGCCGACCCCAAGTTAAAGGGTACCACTTATAAGTGATCTGGCCCTGAACAGTTGCTGAAGTGGCAATACTCCAGTAAAAAGAAATCGGCCTATAACTTAGTACCAATCGTTTCACGCTTGTAGACCGACTTGGACACCTTGGTCGTTTCCGTTTCTGTTTCAGTGAATTCAAAACCGGTAGCCGTGAATTTGCCCGAAGCCACTGTG
>JAQBNX010000788.1 GCA_028288385.1 Spirosoma sp. | reverse complement strand
CGCTTTCGATCAGGCCCAGGAGGAAGGAGGTCAGGTGGTCGCGGTCGCCGGGGTTGGCGTCGAGGGCTTGCAGCGGTGCACAGCCGCTTTCCTCGCCGTCCTGCAGCACAAGGTATTCGCCGTCATTGGCCAGGATCGCCGGCGCCAGCCCGCAGTCCTTGTCGAAGATGATCGAGCGAGCTCCGACGCGCTGCCCGGCCACCGCCTTGCGGGCGTTGTGGCTAGTCTTGCCGGAGCCCATGCCGCCGATGGTGATCCACGACGCGACATCCTCGGCCGGGATGTTGGGGTCGCCGGTGACGTGCAGATGGTAGGGATAGAGCGTGTTCTGCGTCGTCCGCAGGTAGAACAGCGGAGCTCCCCAGATCGAGCGATCCGTGGCCGCGGGCACGTTGTTGAAGGGGGCCCACCCGGCGAAGTTGCGGCTGTTCTGCCCGGCCCGGCGCACGCGCCACCGAGCGTTGCCGGGGAAGTGCGCGAAGTGCGCGCTCTTGAGAACCCGGTGGTCATAGCGGGCGATGGTCGCGCCGCCCTTGGCCACCATTTCCTCGGCCCGGAAGCACGCGCGGTCGAGCTCGGGCAGGCTGCGGGCGCGGATGGTCAGCATGAACGTGTGCTGGCCATGCACGATCTGCCGGTTCTGCAATTCCTCGCGCTGATCGGCCAGCTTCGCCGCGGACTTGCGCGAGCCGGAAGCGGCGTGGATCTGACCCTCTTTGTTGGCCATCTTCTTCGCGGCGGCGTCGTTCTGCGTCCACACCATGACGTTCGTGGTCGTCATGTCGAACGGGGCGGAATTGAGCGGGGCGAACATCGTCGGGTGCGTGCGGCCCGGATAGTTCATCAGGCCCATGATGGCCGAGAACTGCTCGCCGCCTTCGCGCACGGTCTGATAGTCGCGCAGCCCGAACACGTAGCGGTAGGGCGCGATCTGCCGGCCGATAGGCTCGGTGCCGGCGGGGATGGGGATTTCGCGGAAAAAGCCGTTGCCGATCAGGTGGTGCGCCTCGGCGATCTCCGAGAACCACACGCCGTCAACCTCGCGCATCCCCAGGCGGCGCACGCCCAGGTGAGCGAGCATCGACATGGTGCGGCTGACGACTTCCTCGAATTCCTCGACAAAGATCGCGGTGGCGGTCGGCAGCGGCAGCCCGCCCTTCTTGCGGCCGAAGATGCCGAGCATAGCCTTGAGGCTATCGGCGACGCCGCGGCGGGGCCGCAGGACGAGCGTCATCCACAGGTCATTGCGGTATAGCCCGCCCATGCAATGCGCGTCGACGGCAGCATCGAAGTCCTGGGCCCACCACGTCTTGCAGGGCGGGAGCTCCGGCGCGGTCTGGCCTGCGACGCGGGTCGTATGCCGCCACCACTCCAGGCGCGAGGTCGCGGTGGATAGCGCAGCCTGGTTGACGACGGCCCGGCCGGCGAGATCGGCGGCTTCGTCCATCAGCTCGGCGTTCTGCCCGGCGATGTGCAGGGTGGCAGTCAGCGAGCCGTCGCGATTGATCAGGACGCGCTCGGACCAGTGGCCCATCTGCGGCCGGAACTTGCTGTCGTAGCTCATTGCATCCCGTTCCAGATCTTGGGGTTGCCGTGCGGGTCGGGGCTCTCGCCTCCCCAGGCTCGCCAATCGGCCCAGGCGCTGCCGGAGGCGAAGAACTGGACGAGCTCGAACGCGCGATTGGCGTTGTCGGCGTAGAGGGCGCGCAGCAGGGTGATGATCAGCGGGACGGTCAGCATCCAGAGGATGTTGAAGGTCAGCACCGCGACGACGGCCGGCAGGAAGAACGCGCCCAGCAGCCCATAGATCGGGATGCCGCCGATAGTGAGGGCCGGCCGCGTATCCGCGACCGACACCTCATCCCAGACCATCAGGGCTGGTTGCTCGTCCATTAGAGCGGGATCAGCCCGCCGCCGCCCATCTTGCCCACGAACCATGCCGGCCCAAGGGTCAGACCCAGGCCGAGGATCAGGCCGATAAGCGTCGGCGCGATGCTGCGGTGCTCCATGACGGCCTCGAAGCCGCGGAAGGCGCAGACGACGAGGATAATCAGGGCGAACAGCAGCAGGACCGCTTGCACAAGCGTGCTGGTGCCGCTCTGCACGTCGAGCCCTTGAGCAAGGGCCGGCGTGGCGGTGGCGAGAAAGGCGGCGCAGACGTAGCCGGCGGCCATCGCCGTGCCGGGATTGAGGCGCAGTGGCTTCATCGAGAGGCTTCCTTGCTGGGGGGTGCGACGTGGAACCGCACGGCGTCGTGCAGCCCTTCCTTCGCGGGTGGTGCGGGCGTCGGCGCGGAGGCTGGCGGTGTGCTGCCGGCCCTGGCGCGGACGATACCCAGGCGGGCGCGTTCGATCCGCTCGGGGTATCCGTTCGAGCAATCCAACCGGCCGGTGTTGTAGCGGCAATGCGCTGCGCGCCACGCGGCCTCGAAGTCGGATGCAATGTGGTCGGCTCCGGCGCGCATACTGGCGCAGGGCTCGAAAGCCGCGGCGATGGACAGGCCATGCCGGGCAAGGTTCGTGCTGTTGATCTGGAACAGGCCCAGGTCGACGGACTGGCCGGAGGCGATCAGCCGCGCGGCGAGCTCGGCGGCTTCGGCTGTGCTGCGGGGCCGGATGCTCTGGCCACCGTTCGGGCCGTTGACGTGGATTGCCAGCGGGTCAAAGCCGCTTTCGCCCGTCACCATGCCAGCAAGCCGCTCGGGCTCGATGGCGCGCGGGTTGCACTCCGGGCGGGCTGCCATGGCGAGCACAGCGGCCAATGTGAGGGCTGCGCCGCTCACGCCCGGATGCTCTGAGAGGGTTGCTGCACGATGACCATGCAGCAACGTAGTCTGTTCTAATCGACTAACACAAGTGGTTTTAGTCGCGTTTGAACATCAAACTTTCGGCGGGGAAGGCGAGCGTATGCGGCGTTTGACGGCCAGCTTCGGCCCGATGTTGGGCAGCGGCCGGAAAAGGTCGCTTAGTCCAATCTCGTAAACAGCGCAGACCTTTTCGAGCGTACCCACGGTGGGGTTCCAGCTGGCGCCTTCCATCATGGAAAGCATCGTCCTGGCTATGCCCATCTGCTCGGCGGCTGCGACCTGGCTCAGTTTCAAGCCGCTGCGGAGGCGGA
>JAQBNX010000264.1 GCA_028288385.1 Spirosoma sp. | reverse complement strand
GTCGGCATCATTAAAAATCCGCATTCCCACGATCTTCTGGCTTAGCCAGTCAACATCCTCACGCGTATCGGTATGCGTAACGCCCAGCAATACCAGAAACCCAGGACCTATCTGGCTATGAATCTGATTGTTAATGGTGACTGATGCTTGGGATACGCGCTGAATTACGGCGATCATATGAATAAGCTAAGCAGTTATTAATAAAAAGCCTGACTTACGATAAGTCAGGCTTAAAAGTACGAGTCGATAAATAAAAGCGAAAGCAAACTGTAGCTCTATTGAAGCCCGTAAGTTGCTTCCGGGTTATAGTCACTCCTTTTGGATGGACTACCACGGAGATGAAAACCCCATCCTGTTAGAGAGTTAATGGATCGTCTGGTTAATGTTACTAGTCAGTAATTACAAACTGTAAATACATCCGGTTAACTTCGCACCATTGATTGCCGTTTCCAGTACATAAGGCTTCGCCACCCCCATTCAAGCGGTCCAAAACGAAAATAGCGCAGCCAGAGCGGACTGATAATGAGTTGAGTGAGCCAGATGCCGACAACAATGTAGAACAATTGATAATATTGCCATGTGCCGTAGTAGCCCAGCCCATAGCCAAAGAAGATAAAGGTGCAGATCAGTGTGTGCATGACATAGTTGGTAAAGGCCATCTGCCCTACGGCCGACAGGGTTTGCATTAGCCAGGGAACTAGTCCCGACCGAAATACCAGCATAATCAGACCAATGTGTCCCAGTGCCATTAATACCCGGCGCAGGTCATAACTAAGGCGATTTATACCAACGGTATGCGTATCGAGGTAGTGACCGTAGTTCCCAAACGCTTCCAGCGTCGATTGTTCGGCGTACATTCCAAGCGGAATGCCAATGCCATACCCAAGCAGGACCATCATCAGATACGTGCGTCGACGAAATTGCCCGCTAAACACTCCCCATTTCAGCAGGGCCATACCCAACAGCATCATACCGAGGGCATCCCAGAAAGTCGCATAGAAAAATGTGGACTGTATTTCAACGATTTTAGGGAGCAGAAACAGCCAAATAGTTCTATAATCGCTTTGCATCGTTTTAATTTCAGCAGCTTCCTGTTTTGGATCAGGCTCACGTTTTTTCAACAGACCCAGCCAGGCGTTCCTGCTGGCTTCCTGCGTATCGTTTAGTTTTACATGCTGCTTTTCCAGTGCTATTGCATGAGTATAGGCTTCATGAAGGTGTTTGTTCTCCAAAAACCGCCAGTGGGCTTTTAATGCCAGGAAACTGAAACACACCAGAGCCCCCAGCGCCAGTTGCCGGGCCGGTACGTTACGGAGGGGAAACAGCAGTAATCCGCACAAGCCATACCAGTACAGGATATCGCCTTTCCAGAGCAGAAAAAACGCATCTACTACCCCAAAAACAACTAGCCAGAGCATCCGACGGTAGTAGAAGTCGGCTATACCAAACCCATCGCTGGCTTGTTTGCGGTTCGTGAACAGAATTACTCCCGCACCAAACAGCATGGAAAACAGGGCCCGCATCTTGCCGGCAAACAGCACATCGACCCAATATGCGGTTGTGTAGTTGGCATCGCCGGGATGGGCTAATGTTTGCTGACGTTCCAACCCATCGGGTAGGGCGAAACCGGGGATGTTCATCATTAGGATACCCAGCAGGGCTACACCCCGGATAACGTCGATCGATTGCAGGCGCTGCGATATAGGCCTGTTGGCGCGTGTATCGGGCCTGTCTGGCAAGACAGTTTCTGTCTGTGGTGAGAAAGTAGTGGTGGTGAGGATAGCTGACGTGTGCATCAAAATTTTTGTTTGAAGGTGAAACCCGTCGTAATCAATATGCTCACTTGTCCTGCTGCCTGAATGGACCATGCATGGGAGCCAACATATTCAATGAGCACCCGTAGTGTGTAATGAATGGGGGATGGGCGGAAAGACCCCAGAACGGGAGTGAGTAAATCCAGCAACCCTAATGAGCGCATACTATAAATAGGGTAAAATTTTGTTGACTAACTGCTTCGTGGCCTCAAGTCGGGTTAGCCCCGGTTTGCTGTCAGTGAGCGTAACGCTGAGTATGTTCTTACCCTTCACAACGGCAACTTTAGTATAAGCACCAATACCCTGCCCAAGGTCAGCCCAGTACGCTTTGTCGCCCAGGCCGGTCAGTTCACCCTTGTAACCCATCCCTTTGTCAACCTTTAGTTGCTGGTCATACTGAATTGGGTCCAGCCTGCCAACGCTGATAATGCATACTTCCGCATCATAGGGGCGGGGCTTTACGGAATGATAGCGGGCAATGGTTTCTCTAGAGAAGTCAACGTCGGTGAACTTGGGGTCTTTCAGGGTCACACCCGTTATGGCCTCAACGTCGGTGCGGTTAACATGCTGGGTAACGAGATCCCGTTTGGACTGAGCCAGGCTAGACAGGGTAGCCAGCAGCAGAAAGGTGCAGAAGGCGTAGTGTAGCATCTGATTTTGTGCTGGTCGTTTATTTTTTGTCAGCAGTGAGGACTGGATCGCCAAAGGGTCGCATAAAAGCTGCATCGACCAGCCATTGGCCTTTCTCTTTTCGCCATGTCCGCAGATACGCTCCGTCGAAACTCACGTGTTTCTTTTCGGAAACGCTATCGAAGTTGAGATTGAACGTACCATACTCATAGGCGATATCGCCCGAACTGGCTACTACCAGCCGTTCGATTTTCATTGATTGTTGCTGGTTAGACCGTTCTTTGGCAAATTCAGCAACCATCTTTTTGCCTTCTGCTTCTGAGACTTTACCGACGCGGGGATGCGAATACGCTCCCGACCAAAAAATGGTGTTATCAGTTGTGTTTGGGCGTTCGCCCGCATTGCTGCGGTCAACAATCTGGCGGATGGCCTTTTCATCGGCAGTAGTTTGGGCACAGGCGGATCCGCCAATCAGGCAGAGCAGGAGGAGAAATTGGTTTTTCATGGGTTGGGATTGGTTTAATACCTGCTGCGGATTGCAAACAGATTAGGTTGCTATATTACGGTACAATACATGAGTCAATAGGGAGGAATGTACCACTGGTGGGTTTGGCCGGACGGTTGGCGGGCCTGACTTACCCGTTGAGTTAATGGTAGTGACGGTTTACTCTCTACTGTTTCACTACCTTAACCGTTTGGATAAGGCGGGACGTAGTCACCCGCAGAAAATACAGCCCCGACTGACTACCAACTTTCAACCAGTACTTCTCACGACTGTGGGCCATCTTCACGCTTAGGTCCTCAAAAACCCGTCCCTGGACATCGGTGGACGTCAGCCGCAGCGACTGACCCACAACCCCCGTAATCTCGATTGCCACTTCCTCGCCGTGAGTTGGGGTGCCAAGCACCTTCACGATCAGTTCAGGTTCGTTTTCTTCTGTCATAAAGCCCTGTCGGGCACCCATAGCACAGGTAGCTAACCAGTTATAGGCAAAACTACTAGTCCCTGGCGTGCCGCCCTGCTGAGCCTGCAGGGTGATGGTTGGATTGTCGGTATAGAGCCGCAGCGTGTAAGGGCCGGCAACGGTAGTAGGAACTAACTCATTATATACGGAAAAGGTGATGGGCTGGCCGTTGATGCCGCTGTATTGGGGCGTAAAAGTTAGCCGACGTTCGGTCGGTCCGCTGATTACGCAACTGATACTCGTTACTCCCGTGATGGCAAACGAACCAGACGACGAGCCGCAGGTGGGGCATACCGCCCGGATGTTCCAGACCAGGGTTACCTCGCTGGCTGGCTCGCCTACGTAGCGTGCCTGTAACGTAACGGGTGGTGCGTCGCAGGCGATGCGAGTTTCACGGTCAACAAGCTGATTAGGGTTGGTGGACCAGCCCGTGATACTGGGTGCCTGATATTCAATAGATCGGCCATCGCCCCCGCTGGTGCGGAAGGTGAATGCTCCGCTGCTGCAATCATAAGTGGGAACCAGTAATGTCAGACCGCTGGCTGGCAGGGTACTGCCAAACTCAAACGCACCCATGTCGACCCGGCCACCGGCCACGCGGGCACTACCGGCCAGATCAGTTGGGGGCAAGCCCGTGCCATAAGGGTCGCCGGTATTGATAGCCGGGCTTGTGGCTTGTAGGCGATAATCGGGGTTGGTACCATCAAGACTAATGAACTGAGGATCGACGTTCCGAACTGTACCACCAACATAAATGCCACTAGAAGAATTTTCCTGTACAATTGAATAACTAATGTGTGAGTCTGTATAATCATTATTCTGAATGGCAGAAAGGTGATATCTTCCATGATTGTACCTAATTATGCTATTGCGTATGTTTAAACGACCTCCTTCAATCGCTTTCCCCTCTGGATCACTGCCATTACTGACTAGGCTACAGTTGATTATGTGCACTGTAAAATTACTTAAT
>JAQBNX010000252.1 GCA_028288385.1 Spirosoma sp. | reverse complement strand
GGAACTCCGTCAATAACGATTAGGGCATCGTTGTTACCCAGGGTATTGGAACCCCGAATTCGGATAGCCGCACCATCGTAGCCCGGCTCACCGCTGGAATTGGTGGCAATAACGCCCGGCATCCGACCCGCAATAGAATTACTCAGGTTGACCGCGGGGGATTTGATCAATTCGTTCCCCTTTACGGTAGCAACCGAACCGGTAACGGTTTCCTTTTTTTGCTCACCATAGCCCACCACGATAACTTCACTGAGCATCTTGTCGTCGGAGGCCAGCGTCAGGTCGATGTTGCTTCGGTTGTTAACCGCAACTTCCTGGCTGACATAGCCGATATAGGAGAAGACCAACGTCTCGTTGCCCCGTGGTAAGTTCAGTTGGTAATCCCCTTGTGAGGCAGTAACCGTACCCGTTGTTGTTCCCTTCACCACGATACTTACACCCGGCAGGGCCATTCCCTGGGCATCGAGTACCTTACCGGTGACTCTTACCTGGGCGAAGGCGCTTACGGAACAGCCTAATAAGACGAGCCATAATGCGCAATATCGACCTGCGTGATGACTCCACGCAGGTACTAAAGTCTCTGGCCATAGCCTGCCAAAGGCTTTACTGGTAAACTTTGTTCCCATAAATTGATTTGGTTTAAAAGATTTATCTTGAGTAAAAGGTCTTAAAAGTACCTTACTACTTTAGTAATTCTACTTATTCTTTAACTTTTCTTTAATAATGTCCTACACTCTATGTAAACAGTATGGTTATAATAGTAGCATTTTAGACTGGGCAAGTGAACGCATGCAGGCTTCATCTGAGGCCGTGCGAATGAATTTTTAAGCATTCTGAACTGGGATTAGCTAATGCGGCCCCAATTGTTCTCGGTTTGCCGAAGACTGTCGACGTGGTTCCGAATGGGAGCGTGCTGGGGCATCACGAGTTCGGGGTCTTCCATCAGAATCGCCTGGGCCGATTCACGGGCGGCCGCCAGAATGGCACCGTCTTTCGCCAGATCGGCAATCATAAGATCCATTACCCCGCTCTGCTGGGTACCGGTCAGATCGCCGGGGCCACGTAGTTGCAGATCTACGTCGGCAATTTCAAATCCATTGTTAGTACGTACCATCGTCTCCAGGCGCGTACGTGTGTCGCTACTAAGTTTGTAGCCCGTCATCATCACACAATACGACTGGTCGGCACCCCGGCCCACACGCCCGCGCAACTGGTGCAACTGCGAGAGACCAAACCGCTCGGCGCTTTCGATGACCATTACGCTGGCATTCGGTACGTTCACGCCTACCTCGATCACGGTTGTGGCCACCAGAATCTGGGTTTCATTTTTCAGAAACCGCTTCATCTCATCGTCCTTTTCGTAGGGGAGCATCTTGCCGTGCAGGATACCAATCTCGTATTTGGGTCGGGGGAATGCCCGTTGCATGCCTTCATAACCATCCATCAGGTCTTTGTAGTCGAGTTTTTCGGACTCTTCGATGAGGGGATACACAACGTATACCTGACGGCCCAATTCGATCTGCTGACGCATGAACCCAAATACTTCTGAGCGATGCTTATCGTATTTATGAACCGTTTTAATGGGTTTACGCCCCTTCGGCAGTTCGTCGATCACCGAAACGTCGAGGTTACCGTAAAGGGTCATGGCCAGTGTTCGGGGAATGGGCGTGGCCGTCATAACCAGGATATGCGGGGGCACCACCTCGTTTTTGCGCCAAAGTTTAGCCCGCTGTGCCACGCCAAAACGATGCTGCTCATCAATGATGCACAGCCCGAGGTTTTTGTACTGCACGACGTCCTCCAACAGGGCATGCGTGCCAACTAGTATGTGCATCGTACCTAATTGCAGGCTTTCGTGCAGTGCCCGGCGCGCTTTGGTGCGGGTAGAGCCGGTTAGTATACCGATGGTCAGTCCGAGTGCATCCGCAAAGGGTTTTAGGCCATTGTAGTGCTGATCGGCCAGAATTTCGGTTGGAGCCATCAGGCAGGCCTGTGCGCCGTTGCCAATCGCCATCAAACACGCAATGAATGCTACGATGGTCTTGCCACTGCCCACGTCGCCCTGGAGCAGCCGGTTCATCTGCTTGCCCGTCAGAAAATCCTGGTAGATCTCTTTGAGCACTTTCTGCTGAGCGCCCGTTAGTTCAAACGGCAGACAGTCGCTGTAAAAGTGCTTCACCAGGCTAGTATCCCGGAAAACCTGCCCCGGAAATTCCTCTTTCTGAATCAGTTTGTTTTTAATCAGACGAAGCTGGTTGTAAAACAGTTCTTCAAATTTTAGCCGTCGTACCGCCTGCTTCAGCCACCCCTGGTTCTGCGGCAGGTGAATGTTCCACATGGCTTCCCGCTTGCCCACAAGCCGGTATTGCTGCACGAGCGAATCGGGCAGGGTTTCATGTATATGAGGCCACGACTGCTCCAGCAAAATTCGCATGGCTTTGCCAATAGCTTTGCTATCGAGATGACGTCTGCG
This sequence comes from Spirosoma sp., assembly GCA_028288385.1. Classification (GTDB taxonomy): domain Bacteria; phylum Bacteroidota; class Bacteroidia; order Cytophagales; family Spirosomataceae; genus Spirosoma. The sequence continues at coordinate 2,169 of JAQBNX010000252.1, read as the reverse complement.
TAGCTTATCAGTGAGGTTATAAACCGGAAAAAAGCCTAGTTCGCTGTCTGAGGCCGTAGCCGTATTTTCAAGTTCAGGATGAATGATACTGAATTGCCCGTTGAACGACTGGGGTTTGCCGTAAGCAATGTATTCGCCCTCACGCCGGAGAATTTTCTCGATGTAGCTCACTCCCTGAAACCACACCAGGCTCATGGAGCCGGTTCCGTCTGTAAACTGGGCAACCAGGCGTTTTTTAGGTCCTTCGCCTTCCATACACCAGTCGCGCAGCCGGCCCCTCACCTGCGCCGAAGGCATGGAATCCATCAGTTCGCTAATGGTGTAGTAGCGCGTCCGGTCGTCGTAGCGAAAGGGATAGTACTGGATCAGGTCGCCGTAGGTAAACAGGTTCAACTCCTGGTTGAGCAGTTCGGTCCGTTGGGGGCCTAAGCCTTTAAGCTGGCTGAGTGGTGTATCAAAAAAGGTCGTTCGTTCGGTCATAACAGACCTGGTAACCCCGGTTTACCCAATCGCCCAAAGGGGCGGGGTTCCATCAAATTTACGCATTTCTGCTAAAAATAATCCCTTCATTCCTCATTCTGACGTCCCTGTCCAATTCCGAATGCAATACCAGCGTACAGGTCCAACCCACGCGGCCGGATACCAATGGTGCTGTTACCTGTCAGTCCCAGCAGGTTATCGCTGCCAAGCCAGGCCGGACCAACCCGGACCGACACGCCCGCTGTCAGGCCCCGGTTCAGATACGCAACCGGCACGGCCAGGCTTACCAGACGAGTTTCAAAGCGGGGTGTTATGGCCAGTAGCGTCGGCTGGTGAATGGCCGTCGCCCAAACTGAGCGGACATCCTGCAGGTACGTTACGTTCAGACCAAAGCCCTGCGGCAAACGGTAGTCAAACGTCAGGTTGAGCGATGTGGGCAAACCAGCCCGAAAGTTGGTACGATCAGGACCTCGGTTGGTAGTCAGTTTCTCCTGAATAAGCCGGGCTGTTGCTACTGTACCGCTAAGGTTGTTGAAATCGCTGTTCGTGAATGTAACGGGTTTCTGCTCGATGTCTGAGTAGTTGTATTCCTCTCCCCGGTATGTTAGCCCGCCAATGTCTGTCAGAGCAAGGCCAAGTTGCATGGCTGGGCTGTTGCTGTCGTACTGACTCACATACGTAAACCCTACATCCAGCCCCAGTCCCCGACCGGGTGAAGACGTACTAAGCAGTGTTGGAAGGTTAAGCGCCCGGTTTTGCAGGAAGGTGGTATAACCAAGGTTGGCATCAAACCGGGTAACTTCCAGATGCGCACGGTTCAGATTGGTTAAATCGGGAACAATGCGGTAGTCTAACCCCCGATTAATGAGGTGCTGGGCATTATACCCCACCAGCACTTTGGCGGTTGCGCCCATCATTAGTTTATGGCCCTCAATCTCCCACACAGTTCCGGCATACGTCAGCCCTAGTTCGGCATAGGTGTTGGTATTGACACTCAGTTGATTGTTCGTGCTGGGAATGCCCAGTAAAACGTTCTCACCCAGGCCCGACCGTATGGCCGACAACACCGATTCCGATGCGCCGGCTACCTGCCCAACGGCCCGAAACCGCGATGTTATGGCAAATGCGCCCCGCTCGCCGGTACGCCATAAAATGGCGGGCCCACGTACTTCGCCCCATACCGTTCCACTTTTGGGCTTGCCATTCAGCATTTCTTTGGTATAATCAGGCTCAAACTGAATTGAACCGTCGGCGCGTTTGTACCTGGTGGGAACAGCACCAGTCAGTAACCGAAATAGCGAAAACGGGGCCTGATACCGAGCGTAGTTATTATTTGCGTGTAGGTTGCCCGGGATGCCATTCAGATAAATTTTTTGAGGGGAGTCAGCCGCGAAGGCTGGATTGATATAGAGCCGGTTAGTGCCCCCGTAATTGCTCGTTGAGATACCCAGCAGATTCTGGGCTAAACTGGCTGAAGTTGTCCATAAAAAAGTCCCCAGCAACAGCGAATACTTCATGTAATAGCAGGTTGATTCTAATAATGTCCTGCAAAGTAAACGCCATTTTTCTGCCCCCTGTTTTGACCGGCTGCTTTATTGAGCAAGCGGAATTCGGGCAGGCAACCAAAAGCAGGTGCGCCAATGACTATCAAAGTAGTCATTGGCGCACCTGCTTTTGGTTGCCTGTTTA
>JAQBNX010000787.1 GCA_028288385.1 Spirosoma sp. | reverse complement strand
GGCGCGATGAGCTACGTCCCGGCAGGCCGGCCAGATCCGGCCTCCTGCTACATCTGCGGCGGGCCGTTCAAGGGCGGGGCCAGCCACAGCGCGCGGACGCTGCCCGGCCTCGGCATCGTCCAAGCCTGCCGCCCGGAGTGCTCGGTCGAGCTCGGGGCGATCCGCGTCGAGGTCGTCCGCTGAGTAGGGCGCGGCGCTACGTGTGGTTCTGGCGGAAGGTGCTGCCGGAGCGGAAGGGACAGATCTGCCGCCTGATCTGTGTCGGCTCGCTCAATTCCTGCATGATCGTGTTCGAGGACGGCTATCAGGTCGTCACGGATCGCCGCGGGATTAGGAGAGTGCCGGATGCCGGATGAGGACGATATGAGCGCCGACGAATTCCACCGCCTGCTCGGCCAGATGAACGTCGGGGTGATGCAGTTCGCGCGGATGACCGGGATCGAGGAACGCGCCGTGCGGCACATGGCCTCTGGCCGGGCCTACGTGCCGCCGGCCATCGCCGACTGGCTGCGGGAGATCGCGCCCAAGGTCGCCGCGATCTACGCCGCAAGCCCGGTCCCGCCGCCGCCGGAGCTATCGGCCGACCCAGACCGGCGGTAGCTGGCAAGCCGTCCCGCCGGCCTGCTGGTAGGCGTGCGCCATGCAGTAGGTGCGGAGCGCCGCCGGGTCGTTCAACGTCACGAGCTGCGCCACGAAGCTGGCGCCGGCGATAGCCTCAACCCGAACCTCGCCGCGCTGCCAGTAGCCCAGGGCCCAGCCGCCGGCCAGCACCGCCACCCCGACGCCGATCTGTACCGCCAGGGTCCGCATCCGGCCCTGGCGGTAGGCTTGTGCACCGGCCTGCTCGGCTCCGGCCCGCACCGCGCCGGCCACGCGCGCCACCAGGTTCTTCTCGCCTTCCGGGGTCAGCCCCCGCGCGCCGCTGGTGGCCTCGAAGGTGGCCACCATGACGGCATAAAGCGGCTTGCTCTCGGTGATGCCGGCCCGGTCGAGTAGGACGGCGAACTCGGCTGGCGTCAGGGCACCCACTCCGTGATGCCGAGCGCCGCGCGCTGGCCCTGGAGGTCGTCAAGCCATTCCTCGGCCATGAACTCGGACACAGGGTCGATTGCAGCCCGGCCGGCTGCGGCGGCATAGAAGCCCACGCCGGAGCGCCGAATGGCGTCCATAGCGGCGAGCCGGCGAACCAGCATGACCTTCGCGCCGGCCTCGACCATGGCGATAAAGCCGGGCTGATTGATCGTCCGCTCGAACGCCGTCGCCACGGTCTGATCGCCCTTCACCACCCCTTCGTTGAGCAGCAGGATCACGCGCTCGGGGCGGAAGGCTCCCGACTTCCAGATCGCCTCGACGTGCCGAAAATCCTCGTCCTCCGGCCCCATGGCCAGGATCGCAACCGGGGTGATGCCGCGCCGCTCACAGAAGCGGACGAGGTTCATGTCCTTGCCGTACTCGACCAGCACGCGCTCGCCGGTGCCGAAGTCGACCACGGCGCTGCGCCGCTCCGAGATCATGCGATTGAGCAAGCCGGAGATCGCCGCCTTCATGTCGGCGGTTTCCTCGGTCGAGGGCACGATCGCATCGGGGAACATGCCGGCGAGCGTGCGGCTCTTGGGGTCAAAGTCGGCGACGATGGGGTTGCGGCCGCTCGCCATCGCGGCCCAGGCGAGCTCGGCCAGGGTGACGGATTTGCCGACGCTGCCGCGGCCAAACGCACCGACCAGCAGGCAGGGCGCAGTAGCGGCGGCGGGCTTCTTGTCGAGAACGGCTGTGGTGTCCTTGGGCATGTGCAGGGCTCCTAATCGGGCTCGCGAAGCTTGCGCTTGGCGATTTCCCAGTGGCGCAGAACGGCCACCTGTTGCTCGGGGGTTTCAGCCGACGCCATGATCCGCATGAACATCTGAGCGATGACGAAATCGCCCATCGCAATCGTCATGGCGCTTGTTTGCCGCGCGCTGGCCTCAAGCTCGCGGAGCTCTTTGATCCGCTCGGGGAATTCCCTAACGGCGGGTGGTGGGTTGGCGCGCGGCTTGGGCCAGAGGATGGCGCGCATCGCGGCGACGGCTCGGAAAATCACGGGGCTAGTCCCTTCGTGCTTGGGTTAACTGCGGCAGCGTTTCCACAACCCACTGCCAGGGCTTCTCCTGCGTCAGCACCCACCTTCCAAGTTCGGGGGAGACCGCCACCAACTGCTTGTAGGTGGCCAGCTGTGCATCGACGGCCGCATCGCCGTGCTTCTTCCGCATCGCCGCTTCCTCGTCGTGGAGCGCGGCGTCGAGGGTGTTGCGTTTGCGGCCGGCAAAAACGGACTCCCAGAATGCGGCATCTCTTGCCGCCGTGCGGGCGAGCCTTTCCCTCACGTCGGGCGGGATCTGTTCGTCTCTCATGGCCTTCCTGATCTGCTGTTGAGGCGGGCTCGGAACGCCGCCAGGGGGTCAGTTTCCGCGGGTTGCGGCTTGGGCTCGGGTAGCGGCTCCGGTCCTGCTTTGACCGGCGCGGGTATCCGATTAGTCGCGGTAATCGCTGCCTCCTTCTTCCTGCGGACGCGCCACCACGTATGGCGCAGCACCGGCACGGTCATCGGTTTCCCGTTCTGCTGGGTGATCCCCAGGGCGCGGAATTCGGCGGCGACAACGGCCCACCTCACCCCGCTTTCCTCAATAGCCGCGGCGAACTCGTCGTGTTGCCGAGCCAGCCAGACGAAGGCCGGCGAGCGCGCGGG
>JAQBNX010000240.1 GCA_028288385.1 Spirosoma sp. | reverse complement strand
GGATATACTCGCCCTGGCTCATGTTACCCTGTAAATAATCGGCTGCCCGAACCGGCCCTAGGCTACGTGATCCCATGGGTGGGTACATGACCGACTGCACCAGCGTATCGGCGTCATCTGCCGTTTTAATTCCGGGCATCATCAGACCCATAACACCTGCATCCAGAAACTGCAGAATTAGCTTTGGATCACTGCTCCTAACCCGGGCTAAGGGTGTAATGCCGCTTACTTCACACGCCCGAACAATATCCTGTACCTGTGCTGTGGTCACGGGGCTGTGTTCACCGTCGATCATATAGAAGTCCAATCCCGAGAAACCACATAGTTCAGCTACGGTGGGGTCTGTACTGTTGGATGTGATGCCCAAAACAGGCTGCGTGTTTGTAAGCCGGGTTTTAACGATATTTTGCTTCATTTAATAAGTGAGTAAACCGGCAATTCAGACACGGTCATCATGTACCTGCACAATTATGGCGGTAAGATTGTTGATTGGTTAGGAAAAAGCAAATCAACCGTTACGTCCAGCTGGCAGGGCTTAGGGCAATCCCCTGATTAGCGCTGCCTTAATAAACGAACTTCACGATTAACCACCGAATATCTTTCCATTATATCCGCTTCTGTATTGTCTTCTGTCCGCCCTACCATCGCACTGACAAAATTCATAATTTGGATTTAATCAGACTATAATGGATTTAGAAATATAGGCTGTTTGCTATCCTAAATGTGTTGCAGTGCGCTTCAACAATGTCGGTCAGGCGGGGTGAGTAACCACCACCCATCGACACTACAATGGGTAGACCGTGCCGAATAGCCTGCTGGAACACAAACGTATCGCGCTGTTTGCATCCATCCCGGCTGAGGCTTAGCTTGCCCAGGCGATCCGACGACAGGATGTCAACACCCGACACAAAAAATAGAAAGTCAGGCTTAATGCGGCTAATCAGGTCTGGCAGCGTGTTATAGAGGATAGTTAGATATGACTCGTCGCCCATACCGGTGGGCAGTTCAATGTCTAAATCTGAGTGTTCTTTTCTCAGCGGGTAGTTGTCTTTACCGTGCATACTGAACGTAAATACGCGGGGTTCGTTCTCAAACATTACGGCCGTTCCGTTACCCTGGTGTACATCGAGGTCAATCACCAGAATCTGCTTCGATTGCCCGCTTTGAAGCAGATAATGAGCGGCCACTCCCACATCGTTGAGCATACAGAAGCCTTCGCCCCGGTCTGGAAAGGCGTGGTGCGTACCGCCCGCCACATTCATAGCTACGCCGTCGAGTTGGGCCTTTTGTGTACAGTCAATCGTGCCCTGCGTAATAATCCATTCGCGTTTGATAAGGTCGGAGGTTAGTGGAAAGCCAATCCGACGCACCATTTTAGCGTCGACAGTCAGGGCTTTCAGGTCGCGTACGTAAGAAGCCGAATGCACCCCCAAAACGTAGCGATCATCGGCAGGATCAGGGGCAAAGAAATTAGCCTCGGTGCAGGTACCTTCGTACAGCAGTTGTTCATGAATCAATTCGTATTTTAGCATCGGAAACCGGTGCCCTTCGGGCAGCCGAAGCCGGTAGACCGGCGAAAAAGCAATCTGGAGCATGAATCGGTGCAGACGTTGCGCAAACGTCCCGTTCGATAAGGATTCGTAATTACGTAACCTGACCGTGGCGGCTTGTGTTACCAAACCAAGTAGTTTGGTCGTTGCAAGGCTTTATCCAACTTACATGAAAACAGCTATCATCACCGGCGGAGGACAGGGTATTGGCCGTGTCGCTACCCAGTATTTATTGACCCACGGCTACCGGGTAGCCATTTGGGAGGCCGATACGGATGCCCTGGCCGAACTGCGCGAAGCCTTCAAGGCATCGTCGGCCCAGCTTCTGTTTGTTTCCTGCGACGTTTCCCACGAAGCCAACGTTCGTAAAGCGGCCGAACAAACAATTAGTCATTTTGGACAGATCGACGCCTTGATTAACAACGCGGCTATGATGATCGAGCGATCGCTGGACAAACTTACCCTGGAAGAATGGAACCGGGTTATCAGTACCAATTTAACCGGTGCCTTCCTGTGTGCCAAACACACGGCGACCTACCTAGCTGCCCAAAAAGGAACGATCATAAATATGTGTTCTACACGAGCTTTCCAGTCGGAGCCGGACACATTTGCCTATTCGGCCAGTAAGGGCGGCCTGTTGGCCTTAACTCATTCACTCGCCGTTAGCCTGGGGCCAGATATCCGGGTCAATGCCATCAGTCCCGGTTGGATCGACGTATCGGCACTACGCAAGAAGGCCAAAGCTAAACCTGATGACCTACGCCCGGAAGATCATACCCAGCACCCGGCTGGGCGTGTTGGACAGGCCGATGACATTGCTCGTATGATTCTGTTCCTGATCGCGCCTGAAAACGGGTTTATCACGGGTCAGAACTTTACTGTAGACGGTGGGATGACCTCAAAAATGATTTACATTTAGTGGAGTATAAGACTTGCTCTGAACAAGTCTGGCAATCAACACTATAAGTAGGGCAAATCTTCAACTATTTTTATAGTTAAGTTGGTTTTGTGCCAACTATTGGCTACCTATATCCCAAAATTGGGTAAAACTTGTCAGGTCTGTAAACAACGACTCTAGTTGCCGAGTTTTATCTGGTACGTATTTTTCACCTTCCTTACTTCATCGGCCATGAACATCGAACTTTCGACCGCATCTGAAACTGCACCCCTGGAAGTGCTTGACTTACAGGTATCCACTCGTTGGGCCAGGGGCCGCTCCCTGCTATCGGTGTGCTTCCTTTGCCATAGTGACGGGTATGCTGATCACCTGCATATTCCTTCGCTTACCTGGTTCGATGCGAGTCAACTTCAGCAGTTTTCGCAGACTTTAGCTGTACTTCAGCACCCGGAAATTTGCGATACGGACCTGGTCGACGCAGGACTGCGCCTGACCGGATCAGTACACCGGCTAGCCGGCCGGTGGACAACGGGCCGGACCATTCGTGTGGAACCAACCCCAACTGCCGACTCTCAGTTTGCACCCTTCACCATTTATGCGTCGCACTTCGCTGTGAAGACCTATGCCGCTAAACTCTACAACCGGCTATGGGAAGTGTTCACGCGAGCCTAGATACGCACCGACCAGCAACCAATAACTTAATCAGGATGGAAAGCCCTAACCAGGATGCACAGCTTAACGAGCAATCGACAACCTTCCGCCCCGATACGGGTGGAGTCATGCATATACCGGATCAGAATACGATGCTGACCGAAGCGTACAATCCGTCTGATCTTTCAAGCGATGCCAACACGCTGCCCACTACGCCAACTGATGAAGAGGATGCTGGTATGGGTAACGAAAAAACCGGAGCCATATCGGGAAGCCCTAACATGGAACCAGACCTGACCAACTATGGAAATGGCGATAGTTTGGGTAATAACGATGGCACCGAACCTGACCCCGAACGTACTGACGCGGCCCAGTGAAACAACAAGATTACCATACAGACATGCTTTACTATTCTGTTCGATCAAACTAGACTTACATCAACATAAAAATGGGCACTTCCTGAAAGAAGCGCCCATTTTTATATAGAGAAGGTTGAACCCAATGTCTGGTGTTTCATGTAAAAACAACCACTGGCATTGCATTCTTAAATTCCCATTGTGCCGCCCAGGGTTGCGTCGCTGCTGCCTGTTTGGGTACCGCTATATGACTGCCCCGATTGGTAGGTTTGTCCTGAACTGCTTTGATCGGTATAACGGGTTCCGTCAGCTTGTACCGTGCCACCGCTATTCGTATTGCTACTGGACGAATTCGTGTTCCCGGACTCATCGTTAGCCCGATCGTTGATAAACGATTCAGCCAGTTTCGTCAGTTTCCGGTCAGTATTTTTTTCTTCCTCCAGCGTCTGCTCCAACAGGCGAGCTACCTCCGTGTGCCCCATCACCTGAGCCAGCGTAACGGCCGATCCATAGGAAGCAATTTCATGGTGTTCTACTTTTTGTGCCGCAATTATCAGTCCGGCATCACGCGTCAGTGAACCTGACTCGGTATTGGAAACAACCATTTCAGCGTCATCGGCCAGGCCATCAATGGCCGCACAGGAACCCTTATCGGGCGTTAAGCCAAGATTCTGGAACACTTGCTCCAGCCGCATTACCTGACCACGACTTTCTTCCTGATGCTGCAAAAACGCGTTACGTACCTCGTCTGTTGTAGCAGCATCTGCCTGCATACCCAGGGCGTCAACAGCCTGTTTTTCAGCATAGTAAATATTTTTTAACTCGGTAACGAACAAGCCATGCAGACCTTCCTGTGTTTCCTGATCATTACCACTAAAAAAATGCGAAATGCGTTCTCCAAACGTTGCCATAACTGGGTTGATTTTGGGTTAATACTAAATATTCTCACTACAATTGGCCAAAATCATGCCACCTGCTGACAATGTGGTTGTTAGACTTTACGGATAATTCTTTGTGTTTATTATTTTCTACACTATTGGTGGAGTATACCCCTCACCCGGTGGTACCGGCCAGAACAAACTAAGGGATGGTTGACAACGTAATGAAAAGCGGAGACCTTTATTTTTTCTGCCACTCCGCCATAAATGCGTCGAACGCTGTTTTCAAGGCCTGAAGAGCGTCGGCTAGGCCGCTGGTATCAGCTACTTTTAGTTTCCCTTCAGCCTTGCGGGCAATGTCGGCCACGCGGGCAACGCCAATAGTGCCCGCGCTGCCCTTGAGGGTGTGCAAATGACTTTTCACGGTTGGGACATCGCCGAGTGCATAAGCACCAATAGCTCCGTCGATCAACTCGCCCGCTTCGGTCACGAACTCAGCCATGATGCTGTCGACTAATTCCGCCCCGCCAATCTCACGTAGTTGGCCTACAATTTGGTCATCAATAATGGGTAAGTCGGGTTCAGGCATGGCCGCGGGCATTAGTACGGCAGCCTCCTGGTGGCTCGCCTGCCGACGATCTACAATTTCCTTTACTTTAGCCACCAAACTTTGAGCCCGAATGGGTTTAGCGATATAATCGTCCAACCCCTGGCTAATGAACCGTTCACGGTCCTCGCGCATTGAGTAGGCGGTCATGGCCACGATGGTCGGCAGGGACTTTCCAAATTGTTCGCGCAGGTGCGCTGTTGTTTCAACGCCGTCCATATCGGGCATCTGAATGTCCATGAAAATGACATCGAAGGAATTAACCTCCTCCCCTGCAGACGGCTGAGCCAGAGCGCGGCCGACTTTTTCAATGGCTTCGTGGCCACTGGAAGCCGTTGTTACCAGACAACCCGCCCGGCGCAGGATCTCGCTGGCCACTTTCCGGTTCACGGCATTGTCATCGACCAATAATACGGCCGGATGATACACACTAAAGAAATTTGCGAGCGATATTTCGGCTACTTCGGTGCTTTGCTGCGTTGGGCTGATAGACGTTTCTTTTAGTTCGACAGTAAACCAGAAGGTACTGCCCTGCCCCACCACCGACTCTACGCCAATCTCTCCTTTCATCAGCGTAGCCAGTTCGCGGGAAATGGCGAGCCCCAGACCCGTGCCGCCAAACGATTTGCGCGACGAAGTGTCGACCTGACTAAACGAGTTGAACAACAGATTGATATTATCGGGTGAAATACCAATGCCTGAATCCTTGACCGCCACCCGAATCCGGTTGAACTTGCCGCGTTTGCCAATTAGCGTCACCTCAACGCGAATGGTCCCGTTTTCGGTGAATTTAATGGCGTTTGAGGTCAGGTTAGACAAAACCTGGAGCAATCGTGTCTGGTCGGCAATGACGTACTGCGGCAGGTCGGCTCCGAGATGATACGTCAGTGTATTGTTTTTGGAGTTGGCCTGCTGCCCAAAAAGCGCAATAAGTTTATCAAATATTTCACGGAATGCCACCGGCGACTCGTGCAGGGCCATTTTGCCCGCTTCGATTTTAGAGAGGTCCAGGATGTCGTTGAGGATGTTCAGCAACGTTTCTGACGAGCGCTTGATGGTTTTAACGTAGTCACGCTGTTCGGCATCAAGGGCCGTATCGTTGAGCAGGTCGATCATGCCAATTACGCCGTTCATGGGCGTTCTGATTTCGTGGCTCATATTGGCCAGAAAGCGCTCTTTCACCTTCAGCGACCGCTCGGCTTCTTCTTTAGCTTTTACCAGTTCGGCCGACTGCTTCTTTAGTTCGGTGATGTCGCGGGCGAGTACGGCCACCACCCGATCATTGTCCGGTCCTTCGTCGAGCAGTAGCATATTAAACATAAACTGCCGTTCGGTGCCGTCTTTTCGGCGCATGCTCACTTCAAAGTTGCGCAGACTGTGGTTGCGTACCAATTTGATCATAGCCCGGTGAATCTGGGCTTTATTCACGAAATACTGCGTTACGTCCTGCCCCAGCACTTCCTCCGGCGTATAGCCCATTCGCTTGAATACCGATGGGCTAATCATGGTTACACGACCCTGGCGGTCTACGCGGGCGTAGATATCCTGCAGGTTTTCGAAGATACCACGAAATTTTTCTTCGCTCTGCCGAGTCGATATTTCGGCGCGTTTTCGGCCCGTAATGTCACGGGCAATTCCCGATACTTCTTCGATCACGCCACCCGACAGCAAGATGGGGTTTAGCTGAAAATCGAGCCAGGTTTCGGACTGATCATCGCTGTCCATGCGGAGTTCAAAGTTCTGGGGCGTCCCCCGGAACGCCAACCGGTATTTCTCTTCCAGCACTTTGCGGTTTTCTGGCCCCATCATCCGCCAGCCTAAATTTGGCGCACTACCGTTGATCATGGGTGCTTGGCCGATGTTACGCTCGAGCAGGCGCGTGTAGTTTTTATTGAACGATGTTAGTTGGAGCGCCTTATTCACCGACCAGATCAGGTAGGTGCTGCTGTCGAACATGGCATTCAGGCGGGCGTTCTGCTTGTCTAAGGTAGCCTCGGCCTGTTTGCGGGCAATGGCCAGCGCCACCTGCCCGGAAATAAACTCCAGCAACTCCAGATCGCGCGGGCCATAGGTGCTGGCGTCGTCGTAGGATTTCACACCAATGATGCCCGTGATTTCGTCACCAATGCGAAGCGGAGCCGTTAGCATTACCTGCGGCTGCAGTTGCCCATACAGGTCTATATGGTGCTGATCGGCAAGTTGCCGAATGTCTTTTTCATACAGAAACAGCGGTTTGTTGGCCTGAATCGTGTACTCGGTCAGCCCATGGCCGAGTTTGCGCTTGGTGAACCGCATGTGGCCACTAAAGTACTCGTCGACGTAGTAGGGAAAAGACAGATACGTTTTGCTGGAATCGTAGAGCGCAATGAAAAAGTTACGGGCATCGATGATGTTGCCCAGTTCATCATGAATTTTGTGGTATAAGTCATCTAGATTAGGCGTATTGATGGTCCAGTTGGCAATGCTGTAGTACAGTTTCTGCGATTTTTCGGCCCTGACTTTTCCCGTGGTATCGTGTAGAATACAGCGAAAGGCGGTTGGCCGGCCATTGTCAAACCGGCAGTTTACACTGCCCGACAGAAAAAGGGTCTTACCGGTTTTGCTCCGGAACACTGTTTCAATGTAGGGGAGTTTGGCGCCCCCCTGTATGCGTTTGAGCAGTGAAAGTGTGCTCTCGGTATAATCGGGATGCAGTACGTCGCGCAGGTTCAGCGCTGCAATCTCGTCGGAGCCATAGCCCAGCACCTCGCGCCAGGCCCGGTTTACAAATATGAACTTGCCGTCGAGGGTTAGGAGTTGGATCAGATCAGACGTATTATCGACTAAATCCTGCAACTGTGCGTTTG
>JAQBNX010000222.1 GCA_028288385.1 Spirosoma sp. | reverse complement strand
AGCTTTTGGCTTACTGTTGTCAATTTTAAGAATTGCTTCGTGGGCCACTGCGCGAACGCTCCCGTCGGTGTCTTTGCCTGTTGCCAGGCGGATGAGCTGGTCGATGTACATTCGTTCGGTCAGGCGGGCAATGTCACCTAAATAATCAGTCTTGCTGAGCATGGGCGACTTCACTATGGCTCCGTGCAGTTGGTCAAAAACGTCGTTCAGGTCAGGTAATTTAGGGTCTCGCGCTTTTTGCTGGGCCAGCCGGGCACACCGTTCAGGGTTCAGAATCATGCGGAGCGTAAGTCCAACGGCCGCTTCAGGCGGGGCCAGGGCATCGAATGCCAGACCTGTATGGCGTTTGAAGACCTCGCGCGGGTTTGGGTCGAACCGGAACGGACGGGGCGGAATCAGGGCGAGTACACGGCCAGGCACGGCCAGAAATGTTGGGTCCAGCGTAGCCAGCAGAGCCGACAGCGCCCGGTTTTGCTCAGAGGCTGGTACGAGCGACAATACGGGTTGTGCTGCAACCGCAGACGGCTCCTTTCTGAGCGCATTGGTATACACTTGCCCACCCAGCACTTTGGCGGCTGCCTCAACCTGATAGCGGTGAAACATATACATCGGTACAAACACTTCTTCGAGTGTTGCTACCGGCATCCCGACCGGAATTTTTGCCTCGCTGAAATTGCCTAATGCTACGTTACGCACCTCCATCACCCGCCGGAGTTCGTCCACCGCATTGCCCCCGTTGTCCCACAGGTGGGTGGCCGGATGCACAGAACCCTCGGGCCGGGCATCCTGATCGGTCAGGAATGATAACCCGGCCGTTTGCATCTGTGTCACCAGCTTTTCCAGCTCCTGCTTCTCATCGAGGCCATTGGCAAATTGCTCATAGCCGTAGCGGATACTCCACTTATCATAGGAGCCAATGCCTTTAGCGTACGCATCAGACAAGTCAATTTTGGTCTTCTTTACGTTTGCCACCATCGTTGGGTAATCCATTACGGATGCCCGGCCCTGCGTACTGGCCAGGTAGTTATGCGGCAGGCCCAGCGTGTGACCAACCTCGTGGGCTGCCAGTTGCCGCAACCGGTCGAGCGACATTTGCATCATGGGCGAGTTGTCTGATGCAGTTGGATCGGTGGTCGTAGTGAATTCACCCACCAAGCCCTGCGCAATCAGGTAATCCTGCCGAACCCGCAGTGAACCGAGCGTAACTTTCCCCTTGAGAATCTCGCCGGTACGCGGGTCAATGATGCTGGCCCCGTAACTCCAGCCGCGCGTGGAACGGTGAACCCATTGCACTAGATTATAGCGAATGTCCATGGGGTCGGCGTCGGGCGGGAGCAACTTCACCTGAAACGCATTGCGGTACCCAGCAGCTTCGAAGGCCTGATTCCACCAGGCGGTTCCTTCCATCAGGGCCGAACGGATAGGTTCTGGTGTGCCGGGGTCGATGTAATAAACAATTGGTTTGACGGCCTCGCTGACAGCCGCCGAAGGGTCGCGTTTTGCCAACCGGTGCCGCGAAATGTAGCGCTTCATAATTGGCTGGCCAACGGGCGTAGCGTAGTCAAAATATTCAATACCACCATAGCCAATACGTGGATCAAACAGGCGGGGTTTATAGCTATCTGGCCCGTTGAGGCTAGGTAGCTGCACAAACGAATGGTGTTGGTGCATGGTCACGGCAGCTGGAGTAGGCACTACCTCACGCAGGTAAGTCCCGGCCCCTTCGCCCGTGAGCGTGACAATTGTTTCAAATTCGCTATTCTGCGGAAACGATTTCGTTCGGGGCAGGTATATGGCACTCCGCATGGCATCGAAGCGGTAGGTACCCTGTTTGGTTTGTGTAATGGCCTGCGCGGCTCCCACGGCATCCTGCATCAGAAATGGCGTCAGGTCGACGAGTACCTTTCGCCCTGTTGAGCCACTCTCTTCCTCGGCCGTAATCTCAAAACCAGCATGAACCGACTGGGCAAAAGACTCTTCCACGGCCCGCCGTTCCAGCGGGTCACTGGTGATGGCGCGATAGGCGTAGTTGGGCTCAATTAGTAATACCTTGTTCCCACTGCGCTGAAATTTGACTACGTGCTCCTGCCCCAGCCGCCCACGGTCCAGCCCAATGTCGTTGGAACCAACGCCCTGCGCCAGCGTTGGGTAATACAGAAATTCAGTATCGAATGTATCAATTTCGAGCCAGATTTTCCCTTTTTTAGCATCCCAGTAGTAGGTCATAAAACCGGTGGTGCGGTCCATGCCCGTTGTAAACTGGCTTATAGTGGGTAATGCTCCGGCAGATGCCTGAGCAGGTGGGGCGGTTTGCGCGTTGAGCCAGTTATGGCCCGTCAACAACAGCCATAGAAAGGAAAGTACATTTTTTTTCATCCTGAGCAAGGTTGTATCTGGTGCTCAAGTTACAGCAAAAGCCAGTATGGCTGTGCATAAAAAAGCGTAGCCTGTATAGACACAGACTACGCTTTTACTTTTACAAAACGGCGACTTATCAGTCACCAGCGTGACGTTGACCGGTTTTTATATTTAAACCGAGACGGGATTAATCAACTTTAGCCGCTTTTTTCTTTGCCTCTTTGGCCTCTGCTTTCATCTCTTTGGCATCGCTCTTCATAACCTTCTTTTCGGCCTTTTCCATTTTCCGATCAGCCTTGGCCATGCGCGTTTTATCATCAGACACCCCAGCCACTTCGAGTCCCTTATCCGTCTTGGCGTTTGTCTTTAGTTCCTGAGCTTTGGCCATTTTCTTCTCGGCCTTCATCTCTTTCTTGGCTGCTTTGCCTTCCTGGACGGCCTGCGCAAATCCGGCATGAGCAATTAGAAACAAGGCGCACGATGCTGCAATGATTACCTTTTTCATAGTGTTAAAAAGTGTAGTGAAAGAGCCTGCCAGTTGACAGACATTCTATAAAATAGTCAAACGTATATCCATCTATTATTGTTATATTATCATTTAATAAAGGTATAAGTCTATTAATTATATAGAAAAAAGGTTTTAGTAAGTAATCCTAGTATCTACATTAACTAGCTGTTATTGTACCTGTGTTACTGCTACCAGGTAGCCGACTATTTAACAGCTTACATTGTATCTGTTAAATTATACACTTTCATCCTCATACCATTACACGTGAGCTACAATAACGGGGCACAAAAGCCACTAGCCTGTTATTACAATTCAGGTGAAACAGGCTGGTGGCTTTTGTCTATTATGTAGTGTCTACCGCTTAATTAATGCCTTCAGCCTTCATATATGTCTCTAAGTACGTTGTATACTGTTGATACAGTAGTAGAGAACTCGCCTGACTATAGGCTACACCATGCGCACCGGGTGGGTAAATACGAAGGTCTGCATCCTTACCGGCATCCTCCAGGGCGTTCATAAGCTGGAAGGTATTGCGAACATGGACGTTCTCATCCATTGTGGAGTGCGCAATAAACATTTTACCAGCAAGGTTTTTGGCGTATGTCGTTACGGCACTGGCTACGTATTTCGGATCATTTTCGGGCAGTAGACCCATATACCGTTCTGTGTAAATGGAATCATAAAGCCGCCAGTCTGTCACTGGAGCGCCAACCAGCGACACCTTAAAGACGCCCGGATGGGTCAGCATGGTATAGCTGCTCATATAACCGCCGTAGCTGTGCCCCCGAATGGACATGCGGCTGGCATCGACCCATGGCTGGGTGGCTAAATACCTGGCTGTTTCGGCAAAATCCAGGCTCTCGAACTTGCCCAGTTGCTCATACACAACTTTTTCA
>JAQBNX010000200.1 GCA_028288385.1 Spirosoma sp. | reverse complement strand
GGATACCGGACGGCTTAAGGTAGAATTCATATTTATTCCGTTTTCAGGGTTTGTGCCAGATTTATTCTGCGTCTCCTCAGAGTTTCGCTCATCACTGGAGTAACAGCCACATCATTTTTTTAGTTTTTATTCATTAAAAAACCCGCCAGACAAGTGCCGGGCGGGTTCTATAGTATTTAGAGAAATATGGGCGATAAGTCTTTATTTCTCTTCCTGATCTTCTTTATTTTCCTTTTCTTCACTCGAAGGCGAAATAACTGACGTGATCGTCTCCGTGGCTGACGTAATGGTATCACTCACTGTAGCTGCTACAACACTAGCGGCTGCAGACACCACATCGGCGGCTGCCGCAAATATACCCGTTGCTGGTGCTGATTCGGGTTGTGGTGTCGCGGCCGGGGCTGTTGCTACAGGAGCCTTTACAGTCGCAGCATCAGCCGTCGGAGTTGCTGCAGTTGTGCTGACCGCTAGGGGGCCAGCAGGTATAATATCAACGTATGAGCGGCTGTCGCGGCCCGGACGGAATTTCACAGTGCCGTCGACCAGGGCGAACAGGGTATAGTCTTTACCTAAACCGACATTTTTGCCGGGGTGGTGCTTGGTTCCGCGCTGGCGGATGATGATGTTGCCAGCAATTGCCGACTGGCCACCGAATAACTTTACGCCCAGGCGTTTGCTGTGGGAGTCGCGGCCGTTTTTGGAACTACCTACACCTTTCTTGTGTGCCATTGTCTTTAAAGAGTTATGAAAGTTTAACAGTCGTATGGCTGTAGAGTCGGCTCCATGAGGAGTTCATTACTGATACAACCCGGCAACGCTATAACTTATAATGTGATGTCTTCAATCATGACCCTCGTCAAATACTGACGGTGGCCGTTCTTTTTCTTGTATCCCTTCCGGCGTTTCTTTTTGAAGATAATCACTTTCTCCCCCTTGAGGTGCTCCATGATTTTAGCCGATACCGTCGCCCCGGCTACGGTTGGAGCACCGATGCTGATGCTCCCTTCGTTGTCAACAAGGAGAATTTTCACCTTGTCGGAGGCAAGTGCAGCGTCCACATCGCCCTCTAACCGGTGGGTATAGATAGAACGACCCTTTTGGATCTTGAATTGCTGCCCTGCGATCTCTACGATTGCGTACATGATTTTGGTATGAAATTGGAAATGAGGGTGCAAAGGTAGCAAAAGTCAGCTAATTAGTCAACCGACCGGTCACATTTTCCGAAGACTGTCTATTGAACTGGTGACTGCCAACGCTTATGCCATCGACTAACTGAGTTTCAGCGATGTTTGAATCAGATTGGTGGCGCATTTGGCAATAATCTTACCATCGACCGCGACCAGGCTACCCGCGCAATGAATAATGTTTTTGCCCGCCCGGATTACTTCGGCCGTTGCTGTGATGGTATCGCCCAGCCGGGCCGCATGCAGGAAATCCATGTTCAGATTAATAGAGGTGTAGGCATATTCGCCCCCAAGTGCGAACACCAACGCTCCGATCAGATCGTCCAGCATGGCACTTGCGGCACCACCATGCAGTACTCCTGCAGGGTTGGTCAGTTCCTCACGCACGTTGTATTCGGCCACGAGCCGACCTGGCTCGGCAACTTTGATTGTACCATTAAGCCAGCGGCCAAGGGGTGAAATACTAGCACTCATGTCCTGGTTGATCCGGGACCTAAAATAATCAAGCCGAGGATTGGAAGTATTATTCATAGAAGGCAAAAATAGCACTAAACCAAGCAGAACGCGCAACAGACGCTATTATTTGTGGACTTTCTTGGGAGGTTGTCGCGACTTATGCTACTTTTGGGCGATTTTAAACGAGTATACGCCATCAGTACGAATGAATTATACGCTTACGCAACTTCCTGAGCGCACTACCAGGCCCCGTCAGAATGGGCTAACCATGGTAATGGATAAGGGACTCAGTCTGCGCGAAGTGGAAGATTTCCTGTCCACTTCCGCCGAGTACGCAGACATTATTAAGCTGGGATGGGCAACTTCATTTGTTACCCCGCACCTAAAAGAAAAGATTGCCATTTACCAGGACGCTGGCATTCCGGTCTATTTTGGTGGCACTCTCTTTGAAGCCTTTATCGTTCGCAACCAATTTGACGCTTACCGGAAACTGCTCGATGAATTTAACCTCCGCTACGCCGAAGTGTCGGACGGCTCCATCGACATGACCCAGGACGATAAGTGCGAATACATTCGGCAACTAGCCACGCAGGTGACGGTACTGTCGGAGGTTGGATCCAAAGATGAGACCAAGATTATTCCGCCCTACAAATGGATTCAGTTGATGAAAGCCGAATTGCAGGCTGGTGCCTGGAAGGTAATTGGTGAAGCCCGTGAGGGGGGCACGGTAGGCCTGTTCCGGGCCAGCGGTGAAGTTCGACAAGGGCTTGTAGAGGAGATTTTAACCCAGATTCCTGCTGAAAGCATCCTGTGGGAAGCCCCGCAAAAGGAGCAGCAGGTATGGTTTGTAAAGTTGCTCGGCGCTAATGTCAATGTAGGCAACATAGCCCCCAATGAAGTTATTCCGTTAGAAACCATCCGGTTGGGTCTCCGGGGCGATACGTTCACGCACTTTCTTGATAAATAGCACCAATCCTTAGTCGCAGCATGGCGGCTTAAGATTCTTTTACGACTGACAACTAGTTTTCATGGAAATCATCAAATCATTACTCGATTTTCTTCTCCACCTCGATACGTACCTCGATGCGTGGGCCAACCAGTACGGCGTGCTGCTGTACGCGATTCTTTTTTTGATTGTATTCACTGAAACCGGGCTAATTGTGATGCCGTTACTGCCCGGCGACTCCCTGCTGTTTGCGGCCGGTGCCCTGGCTGCCCGCGATACCAACGGGCTAGATGTACGTATCATTATCCCGCTGCTCATTATAGCAGCACTTTTAGGCGATAACGTCAACTATTTTGTTGGGAAGTTTCTGGGAAGCCGCATCAAGGCACGCGAACGAATCCTGTTTTTCAAGCGCGAGTACATTACCGAAACCGAAAAGTTTTATGCCAAACATGGTGGTAAAACGGTTATCATGGCCCGCTTTATTCCCATTGTACGCACCATTGCACCGTTTGTGGCCGGGGCTGGCAGTATGCACTATAGCACCTATATTCGCAACTGCATTGCCGGGGCCATTTTGTGGGTTACCAGCATTACGTTACTGGGTTATTTCGCCGGTAACATTCCCATTGTGCAGAAAAACTTTGAGTTAGTTGTTTTTGCTATTATAGGACTGTCTATACTGCCGGTGATTGTGCAGGTTGTCAAGAAACAACTGGCCCGGCCAACGGTATAATACCTATGACCCAGTACGGTCTTATGGGTTTTCCGCTGACCCATTCATTCTCGCAGCGGTACTTTACCGAAAAATTTGCCCGCGAAGGCATCCAAAACAGTCAGTATGACCTATTTGAGTTACCAGACGTAGCAGCCCTGCCCGACTTGTTGCAACGGCCGGGTTTGCGTGGTCTGAACGTGACCATTCCGCACAAACAGGCCGTTCTGCCTTTCCTTGACCGGCTCGACCCCTCGGCCGAAAAAGTTGGGGCCGTCAATGTAATCCGGATTGAAAAAGACGGTTCCCTTACGGGCTTCAACTCCGATTACTACGGATTTGGACAGTCGCTCCATGACTGGCTGACGCGGCTGGGCCGGACAACCGACGGACTTCAGGCACTTGTCCTGGGAACCGGTGGTGCTTCGAAGGCAGTAGCGGCAGTGCTGACAGATATGACGGTGCCCCACCGCTATGTATCGCGTACAAATACTGACACTACGTTGCGCTACGGCCAATTGTCCAGCCTCATGAAGAGTTACCAGTTGATCATTAACTGCTCTCCCGTTGGTACCTATCCTCATGTTGATCAAGCCCCGGATATTCCCTATGATTTAGTGACCGACCGGCATCTGCTCTACGACCTGGTATATAATCCCGCCCAAACGCTCTTCATGAAACGAGGGCACGATCGTGGAGCCGCTACGCATAATGGCCTTCGAATGCTGGAATTACAGGCCGAAAAAGCTTGGGACATCTGGCAGGAAACGACCAATTAAAACACCTCCTTATAGCTAAAAAACTGCCCTATGCCCCTCTTAGTTTTTGCGGCCATTACCGCCCGGCCTGGTGCCGAATCTGACCTGAAAGCTGGCTTGCTCGAACTGGTTGAGCAGGTACGTACCGAAGCAGCCTGCCAGTTGTATGAACTGTACGAAAGCACAGAGCAGCCCCAACGGTTTATTATGCACGAGCGCTGGGACGACGAAGCGGGTTTACAGGCACACAACCAGATGCCGCACATGGCCGCATTTGGTGCAAAAGCCAAAGACTGGCTGGACAAACCCGTTGAACTGACAAAAGTAAGCCTGTAGTGTTCCCTGAAATTGCGAACGCCGGAGACGCTATAAACAAATATCCTTTAGTTTATTTTCGTCCATCACAAACACGTTGAAATCGACACGTCCCCGGATACCCTGCACCCAACCAGTTTGGCTATGCTGCCATAAATACAGTTTATCGGGGTCGTAGTCGCGTATGTTTTTGGTCGAATAATCGGCTATCCAGAGCGGATATTGATCAAAATTTCCGTCGATATACCGTAGATACAGATTTCCGTTAGTGTATATGATCGGTCGTACGTGGTAATGTTCCTCAATGGTTTCGAGCCACAGCCGCAGCCCGTTTATGATTGTCTTGCTGGATTGGCCGTTGGTTACCTCAAAATCCACTACCGGCGCGAAATCACCTTCGCTGAGTTCGACGGTTCGGATAAAGTTGTTAGCCTGTTTGACCGGGTCACGCGTTGGGTGGTAAAAGTGGTAGGCTCCCCGACGCAGGGCCGTCTTTTTGGCTTCGCGCCAGTTTTCTACAAAATTCTTGTCGGCCAGTGTTGCTCCTTCGGTAGCCTTCACAAACACGAATTGCAATCTAACTCCTCCAGCTTCCATATGCCCCACCCGCTTCCAGTCGATACGGTCATTGTGGCGCGAAACATCAATGCCGTGAATGGCGTAGTGCATAGGCAGCCGGATTCCAAATGCCTGCACAAATCGCCAGTCCATATTGTCTTTGCGGGACGATCGGGCAAGGAGAATAAAGCCTATTACAACTCCCAGTGACAAAATCCATAGACCGTATCGTTTTAGAAGGAACGTAACCAGAACGCGGACTTTCATGCAGAGGGGTTAATGTCTGGATGTACGGCTTTACCCGAAACTGTATAGTGACAAAAAGCCATCTGATCGGGTCAGATGGCTTTTTTGTAATGAAATATATAGATGATTGTATGCCAGGTTTAAGCAACGTGGGGAAATTCATCCTTAACTTGAATCACGCCATCCTGATATACTTGTCGGCCATCCATGCCAATGTCACTAATTACTGCCTTCCAGCTTGACAACCTTATTATAAAGCCCCATGATCAGAATGGGAGCAGCCCACTGACCTATCAATAAAGCTTCGTGTTTTTTACCAGTCGAAAAGACAGCAGCGGCTGTTACCAGGGCTCCTAGTCCACTCCATAAAAATAGATCAGAGGGCAGTTTTGCGGTTTGCTGTTCAATGGTTTCAGCCACTGGCCCCTCGTCGTGTTGCGGATTAAAATTCTTCTTTGCCATAACGCTAGTTTAATTTTGGTTTCTGAAGGCTTAACCCCACGAAGGGAAGATTGTTTGGCGAATAGCAGGCCTATCCCTTATAATCAATCAAGTACCTGACTATTTATCGGGCTGCGGAGTGGTGCGCAGGTATGGCTTTACAAATGTTACACCCTTAGGAAATTTTGCTTCCAATTGATCGTTTGGTACGGCGGGCGTCACAATCACATCATCGCCGGGCTCCCAATCGGCAGGAGTAGCCACCTGGTAATTAGCCGTTAGCTGCAATGAGTCGATCACCCGAAGCAGTTCGGTAAAGTTGCGACCCGTCGAAGCGGGATACGTTAAAGTCAGTTTAATTTTTTTATCGGGGCCAATGACAAACACCGAACGCACTGTCGTTTTTTCGGTTGCATTGGGGTGAATCATATCGTAAAGTGTGGCTACGGTACGATCGCCATCCGCAATAAGTGGGAAGTTTACCTCCGAGCCCGTTACGTCCTTAATATCGGGCGTCCATCGGTTGTGTGACTCCAGATCATCGACCGAAACCGCAATAACTTTCACGTTACGCTTACTAAACTCATCTTTCAATAATGCAGTCCGCCCTAGTTCGGTGGTGCAGACTGGCGTGAAATCTGCGGGGTGCGAGAAAAGCATACCCCACGAGTCGCCCAGCCATTCGTGAAAATGAATTCGGCCCTGGGTGGTGTCGGCCTCAAAATCGGGAGCAATATCGCCTAAACGAAGTGACATGAATATAGGGAGTTTAAGTTTAAATAAGTTTGTCTTCAACGGCCATCCTGACCAGTTCGGCCGCATTTCGGACCTGTAACCGGCGCATCATGTTGGCGCGGTGGTTGTCTACCGTCCGAACGCTGAGCTGGAGTTTTTCGGCGATCTCGCGGCTGCTCATCCCATCGACCAAGAATTGCAGTATTTCCTTTTCTTTATTGGAGAGTTTAGACTGACGTTCGGCCCGGCTGTTTTTATCGCCTTTTTTTAACTGCTGCATGTAGCCACTCAGAATGATTGAGGCCACCGGTGAGCTGTAATACTTCTCTCCTGATGCGATGGTACGAATCGCTTTGATCATCTCATCCGAGGACGAATCTTTCAGGATATATCCATAGGCTCCAGCCTCTACTGACCGGAGAATATAATCTTCGTTGTTATGCATCGACAGCATCAGCACCCGTACGCCCTTATAGAGCCGGCTGATAACCTGTGTCGTCTGAATACCCGACATGCCCGGAAGCGAAATATCCATTAATACCAGGTCTGGCAGCGTGTTCTGCTTTCCGGTTACGGATGGATCGGTACGCTCACTATGGTGATTTTTGAGTTTATCGAGAGCTTCTTCTCCATCGTTGGCTTCGTCAATAATTTCTAAGCCATCGGCTTGTTCCAGCAGCAGTCGAATGCCGTCCCGAACGATTGAGTGATCGTCCACCAGCATTAATTTAGTAGGTATCATGGTACGTTGTATGCAGGTGATAGGGAATGCTTACCTTCACTCGGGTGCCTTTCCCTGGCTTTGAAATTAATTTAAATTTACCATTGAGCAATTTGGCACGTTCCTGCATGTTATGCAGCCCCTGCGAAGGCGGGCGACTGGCCGGGGCATCGTCCGGGTCAGCATCGCCCATTTTAGCCAGCCCACTGGCCAACTGCCGACCCGGCATCTGGAACCCCTGCCCATCGTCTGTCACCAGCAACTGCAGGACATCACCCCGGTCCATCAACTGAATACGAATATTAGACGGATTGGCGTGCCGAACGGCGTTGCTAACGGCCTCCTGCGTTACGCGGTACAACATGATTTCGACATTTTTGTCTAACCGGGGTCCATCGGAGTCCAGGTTTGTCTCAAACGTTACGTCGATGCTTTCGCTGCGGTCGTTCTCAGCTAACATTTTAATGGCTGGTATAACCCCAAAATCACTCAACACGCTGGGCATCAAGTCGTTGGATATGGTCCGGGTTTCCTGGATAGTCTGCGTCACCAGCCTCTTTAAGATCTGGAGGTTTTTTGGATACGTAGTCCGGCCATCCGGATCGGCAGGAGCCATCCGAGCCAGGCCTACTTCCAACCCTTCGATCTGGAGTTTGATGGCCGTCAGCATTTGCCCTAATCCATCGTGCAGTTCGCGGGAGAGCCGTTTGCGTTCTTCTTCCTGACCAGCAATCAGGTAAGAAGTCTGCATTTTTTGCTCATCCATTTGCTGCTGGTACTGCTCCTTTGTGGCATTGAACAACTGCTGACGCGTTTCCTTCAGCGATTTATTAACGCTTAGCAACTTTCGGTTGGCAGCCGTTGTACGGCTCTCTGCTTCGATCAACTGCGCGAAAGTTTCCCGGAGCCGACGGGCAGCCGGCCGGAAAATAAGCAAGCCAATGCCAACCAGCACCAGAATCGTAAACAGGTACAGGTATAATTCAACCGCTTGCAGCACTTCGAGCTTAGCCCGCATTTCGCCCGTATACTCCCGAACGATTGTATCCATTTTTTCCAGAAATGGCTTTTCGTTAGCCAGCAGCAATTCAATGCTCGCCTGCACGTCCGGGCGACTAACTTCCTCAGGTGAGCGGAGCTTCATTAACCGACGGGCACTCTGCTGATACGCTTCGAACTCGGGTCGAATGTCGGCAAAAAGCTGCTGGATGGTATCGGAATTGGGAATAGCAATGTTACGTTCGTAAACGCGGCCCTCGCGGCCCTGCAGGTGATACCGTTCAAAGGCAGGGAACACTTGCCGAAGTTCGGCCACGGTAGCCTTAAATGCAGCCTGCTCGTTTTCATCGATGAGTTGCAGGGCCTGCTTGGCAATCTGCTGGCTCTGGTGTCGCTGCAAGGCTGCGTAACGAATCACCCATAGCTCGTCCTGCACGGCCCGGAGCCGCCACTGCGTTAAGCCCTGCCCCACTGTCAGCAGCAGTGTCAGGATAATGAGCAGCGACATGTACAGCCGGGTGAACCTGACGGGAATTGCTAAGCCTTCTTTGTTGTTGTCGTTTTGTAGGTCGGACACGATTCCTGCGGTCAGAACAAAATGAGTTCGTAAAAGTAATCTTTTTTGTAGTTTTACCCTTAATTCACCTGTCTACGTCTCCAACGCCATGACCCGTTTACTGATTGCTCTGCTGCTGGTTTGTTTCGTCGCTACGGCCTGGACCAACCCTGCCCGCCCTGTTCCGCCATCGGTGCCCGCATCTTCCGAGCCGGTTAAATTATCCTGGGAAACCCTGAGGGACGTTACGTTTAAGAAGAAATGGTATGCCGAAGAGTCGGTTTATATGCTTTACCCCACCTTTGGACCCGGTGTTCAGAAGCTAAGCGGTAAAACCGTTGAACTAACGGGCTATGTGCTGCCGGTCGATCTCGAAACAAACCTGTACGTACTGTCGGCATTTCCGTTCAGTGCGTGTTTTTTCTGCGGGGGTGCTGGTCCGGAATCAGTCGTTTCGCTTAAATTTAAAAAAACGAGCCAGAAATTCAAGACCGATGAGCGCCGGACGTTTCGCGGAACCCTCAAACTGAACGCCGACAACATCTATGAGATGAATTACATCCTAGCCGATGCCGAGATGATAGAACAATAACAGCTACCATTCCATTAAAAAGAGCGGATCATTATTAGACTGATCCGCTCTTTTATTTTATGCTTTTCACTACAAAAACCACTCAAGTGAGTGGTTTTTGTAGTGAAAAGTGGAGAATATCGGAGTCGAACCGATGACCTCTTCCATGCCATGGAAGCGCTCTAGCCAGCTGAGCTAAT
>JAQBNX010000185.1 GCA_028288385.1 Spirosoma sp. | reverse complement strand
GATGGATTTTTGGCCTACCGGGAATTGGTGGTGCAACGTACCGTGGCCGAATCGGCTGCCTTGTGTGGCATTGCTGCCGAGGCTATCGTTCAGGTGGCTGAGTGGATAGGCCAGTCCAAAGGCTATCTCTCCTTATGGACCATGGGTCTGAATCAGTCAGTGATCGGGGTTAATAAAAATCTGTCGCTCATTAACCTCCATCTCATTACAGGTCGCATCGGCACACCGGGTAACGGGCCATTCTCGTTAACCGGGCAGCCCAATGCCATGGGCGGGCGGGAGGTGGGTGGTTTAGCCAATGCGCTTCCCGGCCACCGCGACGTAGCGAATGCCACCCACCGCGCTGAACTGGAAGCCTTCTGGAACGGACCTGTAGCCATTGCCGACAAGCCCGGCCTGACGGCTACTGAAATGTTTGAAGCCTTGGCCGATGACCGCCTGAAAGCCATCTGGATCATTAATACCAACCCACTTGTGAGCCTGCCGGATGCCAATGCTGTAGAGAAAGCCCTGGGAAAGGCCCGATTTGTGGTGGTGCAGGATGTATCAGACCGGGCTGATACCGTTCAGTTTGCTGATGTTGTCTTTCCGGCGGCCGCCTGGCTGGAAAAGGAAGGCACCATGACCAACGCCGAACGGCGCATTACCCACCTGCCTAAAGTGATTGACGCGCCTGGCGAAGCCTTACCGGATGCGGAGATCATCTGGCGCTTTGCCCAAAAAATGGGTTTTGGCGAGTCGTTTGATTACCAAAATGCATCAGACGTGTACCAGGAATATACGCAAATCACGGCCGATACCAACGTTGACGTAACGGGGGTAAGTTATGCGTTACTGAAACAGAAACGTAGTGTTCAGTGGCCGCTGCGAGCCGGTGAGGTAGAGTCGAGAGATGAAGGAACCGGTACGAAACGGCTTTTTACCGATCACCGGTTTTATACGCCGAACCAACGCGCTCAGCTTCATGCCGTACCAGATTGTAATAGCTCTGAACCCATCGATGAAGCGTTTCCGCTGGTGTTAACCACTGGCCGCATCCGCGACCAATGGCACACGATGACCAAAACGGGACGAGTCGCCAAATTAAACCAGCATATTCCCAAACCCTTTCTGCAAATCCATCCCGACGATGCAGAAGCGCGCGGTATTCAGGATGGACAACTGGTCGAAATAACCGGACGGCGGGGCAACGTCCGGGTGACGGCCCAACTGACCGATGATGTACGTCCAGGGCTGTGTTTTTTGCCTATGCACTGGGGTAAGCTGGTGAATAGCACGCTCGGTCGGGCTAACAACCTGACGAATAGTCTGGTAGATCCAAAGTCAAAAGAACCCGATTTTAAGTTTTCGGCCGTTCAGGTAACGATATACCAGAAACCGCCTAAAAAAATCATCATCATTGGCACGGGTTCGGCAGGACTGGGCTTTATCAATGCATACCGGACGTTAAAAGCAAATCGACCCAAGGGCTCCGATGGTCTGGAAGTTGACGACATTCATGTTTTCTCCAAAGAGATATATCCTTTTTATAACCGCGTATTGTTACCCGACTACATCAGTGGTGCTCAGTCCTGGGAACAACTGGTTCGGTTGCGGGAAGACCAGTTTGAGGAGACAAACATTACGGTTCAAAAGGGGGTGAGTATTGTCCATATCGACCGCCAGCACAAAACGGTGACCGATAGTAATGGTCTTGAGCATACCTACGACAAGCTTATTCTCGGAACCGGAAGCCGGGCTTTCAGACCCAAAGGCGTTCCTGAATTGCCTGGGATCTTCACCATGCGATCGCGGCTTGATGCCGACTCATTACTGCCCTTTTTGGGCCGGCCTGATGCGCAGGCCGTTATTGTGGGCGGAGGGTTGCTGGGTCTGGAACTGGCAGCATCGCTTCGTCAACTCCATGTTCGGGTGTCGGTAATCCAGCGGGGTGGACGCTTTATGGAACGTCAACTCGATCCCCTGGCCAGTGATCTGCTGTATCAGGAGTTGGTAGAGCGGGGCATCGACATCTACTTTAATGATGAAGTCTTGACCTTTGCAGGAACGGAACAGGTAGAAGGCATTCAGCTGAAATCGGGTCGAAAAATTGCGTGTCAGGCCGTAATTATGGCCATTGGTACGGTTCCGAATATCGAACTGGCCTGCCAGAGTGGGCTCTCCTGCAACCGGGGGGTTGTGGTGAACGATTATATGCAAACATCCGATCCCGACATCTTTGCAGCTGGCGAAATAGCCCAGTGGCGTGGTCAGATGTGGGGAATTACTCTGGCGGCCGAGCAACAGACCGAGGCAGCCGCCCGGTTCATCGCCGGTGACATCTCGCAGCCATACGGCGGCAGCGTTTCCCTAAACATCCTGAAAATGGAGGGCTTGCACCTGTGCAGCATTGGGTTGGCTGAGGCCCCGCCCAATGACCCATCCTACGAAGAAATTATATTCATCGATAAGGCAAAGCGGTATTATAAAAAGTGCATCGTTCACAAGGACAGGTTAGTAGGGGCCATTTTGGTGGGCGACAAAAACGAGTTTGGGGAATTTAAGGATCTTGTCGCTACTGGGACCGAGCTTTCCGAAAAACGATTACAACTCCTGCGATCCAGTAAAGAGATAGACCCCCTTGAAGGAAAACTCGTATGCTCCTGCAACAACGTTGGGCAGGGGAATCTGAAACGTGTTATTGAG
This sequence comes from Spirosoma sp., assembly GCA_028288385.1. Classification (GTDB taxonomy): domain Bacteria; phylum Bacteroidota; class Bacteroidia; order Cytophagales; family Spirosomataceae; genus Spirosoma. The sequence continues at coordinate 3,128 of JAQBNX010000185.1, read as the reverse complement.
GCTGGCTGCACGGACTTTCAACAACTCTGCCAGAAAACCGGTGCCGGAACGGGTTGTGGTTCCTGCCGGCCTGAAGTGCGTAGTCTACTAAATGCCCAGATCGAAGCGGACGTAGTGCCTGTGGAATTAAGCCCCGTTATGAGCCATGCGTGATTACTATACCCTAAAGTTCAACCTGCCCGCCGGTATTATATCGCCAGGTTCGTTGCAGACACTATTAGGTCTGGCCTACACCGCCAACATTCGGCAGGTTCGGTTTGGCGCCCGGCAACAACTGCTCATGACCGCGCACTATGAGGATATGCGCTTTCTGGAAAAAGACCTCAAACAGCAGCAGATTCCCTACGAAGTTAACACCGACCAGTATCCCAACATCATTAGCTCGTACTGCGGGGAAGAGGTGTTTCATACGGGTACCTGGCTCGGAGAAAGCGAATATCATACGGTTCTGGACAGCCTTGATTACCAGCCACGACTAAAAATAAACCTGTCCGACTCAGATCAGAGCTTTACGCCGTTTTTTACCGGTAATCTTAACTTCATTGCTTCGCCAGAGCCCCACTTCTGGTATGTATATGTCAGACCGAAACAGCACAACACCTTGTTTAAGTGGCCCGATCTGATTTACACCAATCAGATCGGGCGGCTGGCCAAAGCCATTGAAGAAGCTATGCTGGATGAGGGTCACTACGGGGAGGATGCCTTGTATAAGGCAGTGATGGATACCCAAACCTTCATCAGGCAGCCGGCCACGCAGGACGTAGCGTTGCCCGAGTTCTCGCTTCCTTATTATGAGGGATTTAACCGGTATGGGAGCCGGTCATGGCTGGGGCTCTACCGGCGCGATGAGCAGTTTTCGATCACGTTCCTACAGGATATTTGCTCCATGTGCCTCAAAACGCGGATTGGGGAATTATGCATTACGCCCTGGAAGTCACTCATTATTAAAGGTATTGAAGAGAAAGACCGGCCCATGTGGTCCTATGTGTTGGGGAAACATAACATTAATGTTCGCCATGCAGCCAACGAATTGGCCTGGCAAACCGAAGATCATCAGGATGAGGGTACGGCTATCAAAAACTACGTTAATCAGTATTTTCAACGGCACGATACCCGAACCTACGGGTTGTGCTTTGGTGTGCAAACAAGGCCAAAATCAGAGGTATTCGGCTCCGTTCTGATCAGGAAAAGACCCTTAATCTGCTTTGGCCAGCTTGCCCTCTTCAGCGTGTATGACCTTTATTTTAGTGAAAACTTTAACCCCAACAGCCGCACTCATTTCCGGTTCGAGAAAGGGTTGTTCAAAATTCATTTGCCGGGCCAGATCGAACGTCTTTGCCGCAAATTTGGGAGTCGCCGTTTAGGAGAAACAACCGAAACCATGCGGCTAGAAAATGCGGAAGCCCCATTGGCCAATGGGGCTTCGGCGACAGTTTATGAGTGCCCAAACTGCTTCACTGTGTACGACGAACAATATGGCGATTTATTGAGCGGCATTGAGGCAGGCAAGCCCTTCAACCAGTTACCCGATGAGTACGTATGCCCAACCTGCGATACGCCCAAATGCGACCTGAAGCCAGTGGAAATGGAGCGGGTTTAAGCGTTTATACTACGTATCATTTTGCCCGTAATGTCACCTTGAAGTCCTCAACAGGACCTAACACCGTTTCCAGTTGCAAAATGGCCTGGTTGCCGGGAGAGCCACCCGCTTTTATTGAAACCGGTATCGTTAACTTGTCTCCTTTCTTAAGCACCAACGGAAAGCCAGGAAGCTTTAAACCAAATTGCTCCAGGTCCTTGCCAATCAACTCTACAGCGATCAGTTCAGTATCTCCGCCCTGGTTAATCACTTCCAGCACTTGGCTTTTATCTGTCGATAGCAGCATGTTTGCCTGGTTGGCTACTAGTTTAGGAGTGCCTTCTGGGTAAAAATTAATAGGACGTAAGGCTATGTCTTTCAGGTAATGTTCAGCACCTTCGCTTTGAAACTCAAGCTGACCGCTGGTCGTTTGCTGGTGTAAATCGGTTCGGTAAATATTAAACAGGCGGTTAACAACAAAGCCGTTTACGATAAAAACTGCATCGGCACCGCGGGCCACCAATTCAACGTTCGTCCAGTCGTTGGGGGCGCTTTCAAAATTAGCGGAGCGATATACCCGGTTTTTCGTTAATTGAAACGGGGCCGTGGGATCATACTGATCTACTGAATCGTCGCCATCCTTTGCTTTGGAAAATTGTAACATTGGAATGCCCGCTCCTACGTTATGGTAATCGCCAATGTCGGTTTCCTGAATCTGCAATTCCACGCTGCGCATCCAGCAGGTAGAACCAAAATCATACGGTGCAGAACCGTGAAACAATAAGCCTCCGTCGGCAACGGCATTTTCGCGGGGAGCCCATTTTTTCTGACCAAATTTTACCTGGCAACGTAAGTGATAGTTCTTATAAGATTTTTTGGTGAAAATTCCGCCCCAGTCCTGACCTGAAACATGGATCATACCGTTTCCCGCCTTAAACACACCGTGCGGGTCCTTATTCAGGCCAATGGGGGTTTGATCGGGGGCCGCGGCAGAAGGGCGCAGGTAGGTTTCCCACCCACTCAGGTCTTTTCCGTTAAAAAGGCTTTCCCAGGCGGTGGCCGACTGCTTCTGGGCATTAGCCCGACCTGTGGACGTAAGCCAAAACGCAACCAGCAGTAACGCAAAAGCAAATGCAGAATTTCTCATATAAGTAATATTTTAAGAAGTGGTGGTTATAACCTGCCCTAAAAGAACGGCTAGTAACGATGTTCAAAAGTAGAGGGGGCTGGCTGGCCACTTGTGGTAGAAATCGACTATTTGCCGGTACGTTTCTCTTCTTTTATGTACATTCAGGCTATGAAGCGTTATATTCAGCATGAGCCATTCAGTATAAATCATTTCTCCGTTACTAAATGGCCTCATCCAATTCATAAGCACAGCTACTACGAAATCATTTTTATCAGAAACGGGCGCGGTCAGCATTTTGTGAATGATAACTCCTTTTGCTATGCTGCGGGCGATGTGTTTTTGCTGGGCCCCGAGGACTATCACTACTTTGACGTTGTAGAGCCGACCACTTTCTGCTACCTGCGGTTTACGGAGGTTTTT
>JAQBNX010000176.1 GCA_028288385.1 Spirosoma sp. | reverse complement strand
AGATATTGGAGGCTTACGAGTGCCAGGATTTGCATCCATACATCATGCAGAAGGCCCGCTTCCGCAAAACCAGCCCACACGGGTTAGAGGGGGTTGAAAAACTCCTGCTAAAATTTCTAAATGATCAGGTAAAGCATGTAGATAAAAGCTCAGTTAGTAACTGAGCAAACGAGGTGTAGGCGGGTACCCAGTAAAAACATCTGCCTACATCCTGCTCCACATTTTTTGTTTTCTGGCGCGTTGTCCTTCCGCACTTTCAGATTACGTTTTAAGGCCCACTCTTCGGCTTTGGCCGTGGCGATGGCAATGGCTCTTTTCTCGTCATTACCGTCGGCCAGCAGGGCGTTGGCAATGTCGATGGCTTTGTTGCGAACCGGGGCCATAAAGTTCTTCATCGATTCTGGATATTCTTTCTTAGTCCAGGGCATAATCGTCTAAGTTTTTGGCGAACAGGTACCCACTAACCGGTCCACCGGGGTTTACAAAACTACCCGTAAACACGCACCGCCCGATTTCTGTTTAGCTGCTAATTTGGCAACTATTGCACCAGTTCCTGCGTAATGGTGCTGCTGAGCCGGAGCAACTCAATTTCTGCCGCTTTTGCGTTGTATTCTGCCTCAATCAGGCGAATCTGAGCGTTAATGGCGTTACGCTGCACATCGCGGAACTCCACAAAATTAGAATTACCAATGCGGTACCGGTCGTAGGCAATGTCGACGTTCTGGTTAGCCAGCCGGTTGTTCTGAATTTCCAGATTTAATAGCGCCAGACTATTTTGATAGCTCTGGTACGTTTGCACTAAGGCCGACTGAAGCTGCAGTCGCTGATCATTCTCCTGGTTCTGCGCAATCACTGTCCCAACGCGGGCATTCTGAATCTGGCGCTTCACATTATAGCCATTAAAGATCGGTATGGTGGCCTGAATGTTATAGGTGGGTCCCCAGGCTCGACCATTTTTGACGCCAAATCCACCCTGGTTGTTAATCCACTGGTAATTGTATCCTGTTTGTGCGGTAATAAGCGGCAATTGCTGGGCATTAGCTAACCGGATACTGATATCGGCCAGCGTACGATTCAATACAGCGGCCGTAAGCAGTGGGTTGTTGGTCGTCAGCGATTCCTGCAACGAAGCTAACTGTAGATTTGGACGGACCAGAATCGTATCGCGCACCGCAAATTCAGTAACTGGGTCGCGTACCAGTAGCGTGTTCAGCAGTGTTTTAGCATTGCGGAGTGATTGTTGCTGTGATAACAGAGCTGCGCTATCGGTATTATAATCCACCTGGGCGCTCAGAAAATCAACTTTCGAGCGAGTGCCAACTTCATACGTAGCGCGGGCTAGTTCGAGCCGTTCGCGGGAGATGTCAAGGGCCTGCGTAAAGGCAATTAGCCGCTGCAACTGCCGCACAACATCGTAATAACCGGTGGCGAGGCTGGCAACGGTTGCTTCTATGTTGGCACGCGTGTTTACCGTACTAATCTGCACCAACTGCCGTAACTGCGTGTAGGTGGCTGAGCGGGCATACCCATTAAATACAGTATAGTTTAGATTAATTCCCACATTGGAGGTTCGGTTAAACGCACCGTCTATAGCTCGGTCGGGCGATAAGTTGCCTAAAAAGGATTGGCGTAAGCTTTGCAGACCTCCGTTGGAGTTCCCGTTAAATGTTAGCACGGGCAGATAGCCGGCATTACCTTTTATGTAATTATTTCGGGAAATTTCCTCTTGCGATCGATTGATTTGAACCTGATAGTTTTTCTCGGTAGCCTGGGCAATAGCCTGTTGTAGGGTCAGTGTTTCACCGGTCTGCGGAAGCGTAGCCAGGGTGAAGGTACGTTGCTGTACACGCTGAATGGCGTTTTGGGATTGTTGGGCAAGAGCCGGAAAACTTAAAAGACTGAAAAGAATCCAGGTGTTGAGTTTCATTGACATGATATAACTTCGAGTAACGGGGTCAAATTTACTAGAATATGTCGTTATTCGGCAGGCATGGCAACTTTCGCTTAACTTGCGAACATTACCCGGCCATCAACTATGAAATACATTTTCCTGTTAATTTCTACCGTGTTTGTGGCGCTCTCTGCCTGCTCATCAAAGAAAAAAGCCGATCTTCTCATTTCCAATGCCCGTATCTACACCGCCGACTCCAGTTTTTCCACTGCCGACGCCTTAGTCATTAAAGACGGTCTATTTCTGGCGGTTGGGAAGGCCCAAACACTCACAAACGAATACAACGCTGATAGCACCGCCGATTTAGCAGGCCAGTCCGTCTATCCGGGCTTTTATGACCCCCACGCCCACTTTCTGGGGCTGGGTCAGGTACTCAGCCAGGCTAACCTGGTTGGGGCAGAATCCTACGACGAAGTAATTACCCGACTAAAAGATTTTTACCAAAAGAACCCCAATGTATCCTGGCTAACTGGCCGGGGGTGGGACCAAAACGATTGGGTCGGCAAAGCGTTTCCGACAAAAGAAAAACTAGACGCGGCCTTCCCTAACGTACCCGTGGCCCTGACGCGGGTCGATGGACACGCGCTCCTGGTAAATTCAAAAGCGATACGGCTGGCGCACGTAATGGCCACCTCGAAGGTAGCCGGAGGTGAGGTGATGCTGGCTACAACTGGACCTCTGGCCGCTCAACCGACGGGTGTTCTGGTTGACAATGCCATGCAACTGGTTAGGCGGGTGCTGCCCCGTCCTGATAACGCCGAAAAAACCCGCATGCTGCTGGCAGCACAACAGACCTGTGTGGCGCTGGGCCTGACAACCGTGTCCGACGCGGGTATCAGCCCGGACGAGATTAACCTGATCGACAGTTTACAGAAGGCCGGAAAACTAAAAATTCGCAACTACGCCATGGTTAGTCTTGGTGAGCCAAACCTCGACTATTTTCTAAAACGCGGCCCTTTTCAAACCGACCGGCTAACCGTACGCTCATTTAAACTCTATGCCGATGGGGCGCTCGGTTCGCGGGGAGCCTGCCTGCGCCAACCCTATTCCGACCGGCCCGCAACCGGCGGTTTTCTCCTGCTTAGTCCCGCCGAACTGGAGCGCGTTACCAAACTGCTCTACGCGTCTAATTTTCAGGCCAACACCCACTGCATTGGCGATTCGGCCAACCACCTTATGCTGGATTTATATGGCAAACTGCTTAAAAAGCCTAATAATCGGCGGTGGCGAATTGAACACGCACAGGTCGTTTCGCGGGATGATGTCTGGAAGTTTAACCGCTATTCGATAATACCCTCGGTTCAGCCAGCCCACGCTACGTCCGACATGTACTGGGCTACCGAACGATTAGGCAAGGTGAGGGTAAAGGGAGCCTATGCGTTCAAAGACCTGATGAAACAAAATAACCTGATTGCGTTCGGCAGCGATTTTCCCGTTGAGGCTCCTAACCCGCTGTTTGGGTTTCACGCGGCCGTAGCGCGGCAGGATGCTAAGAATTTTCCGGCTGGTGGTTACCAGATGGAGAACGCCGTCGACCGGAAGTCGGCCTTGCTGGCTATGACCCGTTGGGCGGCCTACGCTAATTTCGAAGATCACCTGCGCGGTAGCGTTGCCCCCGGCAAACAGGCCGATTTTGTGGTTCTTGACCGAGATATTATGACTGTGCCGAATGCACAACTGCGTCAGACTAAAGTGCGGCAAACGTGGATTGGCGGTGAACGGGTTTATTAAGAACTTTGCCTCTTCTCAATGTTGCTGGCCCTTCACTTTTTAGTGGTCTGATTAAAAATGAATACTGACTCAACGCCCCTTCCGGAGCGGGTTCGCCCCCGCACCCTCGACGATGTTATTGGTCAACAAAAGCTGATTGGCCCCAATGGAGCACTACGTAGGGCGGTTGAAGCTGGTCGTCTGCCTTCCATAATCCTGTGGGGGCCACCCGGCGTGGGCAAAACCACATTGGCCCTGCTGCTGGCCGAGGCTGTTAAACGCCCGTTTGTTGCCCTGAGTGCTATCAATTCGGGCGTAAAAGAAATTCGTGACGTCTTGAGCCGGCCCAGTGGTTTCTTTCCCCCTGTGGTGTTCATCGACGAGATTCACCGGTTCAATAAAGGACAACAGGACGCCCTGCTCGGCGCCGTTGAAAAAGGCCAGATCACGCTCATTGGGGCTACCACCGAAAATCCGTCGTTCGAAGTGAATAGTGCGTTGCTATCCCGTGCTCAGGTTTATATTCTGGAGCCACTCAGCCGGGAGGAGTTGGTGCAGGTGGTGGACCGGGCCATTGCGCAGGATGCATTTCTGCGGTCGAAAAATATCACCATCGAATCGTATGATGGCTTGCTACGGCTGTCAGGGGGTGATGGCCGTAAACTACTCAACCTGCTGGAGTTGGTGGCCTCGGCGCACGTATCGGCCGACCCCCTGGTCATAACCGACGAAAGCGTAACCACGGTGGCTCAGCAGAACATTGCCCGCTATGATAAATCGGGTGAGCAGCACTACGACATCATTTCGGCCTT
>JAQBNX010000171.1 GCA_028288385.1 Spirosoma sp. | reverse complement strand
CAAATATATGGTGGCTCCACACCAGACTATTCTGGACGCGGCTCTGGACCTGGATATTGATTTGCCTTATACATGACAGGCGGGTATGTGTACGGCCTGTATGGGCCGGTGTACGTCGGGTACGGTTAAACTAGACGAAGAAGATGGCCTGTCGGAGTCCGAACTAAAAGCAGGGTACGTTCTCACCTGCGTGGCGCATCCTGTTGGCGGGAACGTAGTGATCGAGATAGAATAATATTTACAAAATCCGGAAAAATAATTGGCTCGATAAACTATTCATTTAAGTTTATCGAGCCAATTATTTTTCCGGATTTTAGTTTACAATAAGTTAATTAATTTTTTATATGAGTAGCGATTTATAAAAGTCTGTTACCTTTCTAAAAAAGTTTTCTAGTCTAAAATAGTATCTAAAATTTCTTTTTATTCAAAAAAGTAGTTTTCGTTTTTTACTGAGTTAGTCCTATAAATATTTATTTTAACAAATATCATTTTCTTAAATAAAATAAAAAAACAGCTTAAAATCTATCAGCATAATCTACTAATAAATAGAGCATTACCCAGTATTAGTTTGTTCTTTTAGTAAAATGACAATTTTAATTATAATATATTTTGATAAGGTGTAAGTAAGTTATTTAGTGTGAAACATACGTCTAATTTAATACCGAATAATATATAAACAGTACGTTTAATCTATTTTTCTTCCTTCCTCCTGTTACTATTTCAACTATTGCGCGTCTACAGGCTTAAACGGTGTTAAGTAGCAGTCGCTACCTGATCCTATTATCAACCCTCTAAAATGTTTATTTATGAAAATTTATCGGTTACTCAGTTTATTATTATTGAGTGTATTGTGGGTATTTGTTGATAGTTGCCAGCCTCAGCCGGAGCCATCAGCGCAGTCTGCCAGAACAGATGCTGGCGCCAGGAACGGTTCCCCGACAGGGGCGGGCCCGTACACCCTTACGTTTGTGGGCGTAACGTATGCCAATGGGCAGAGTACCTTTACTTACCAGGTGCAACGCACCGGTCCAGCGCAAGGTAACGGCCTGAGCCACCTGATTTTCGGCACAGGTTGTGCGACTCGTGCGGCCGGAGGCACTATTGATGGTAGAGCGGCAAATCTTGTTTACTCAGAGGGTAATGGAACGGGCTGTCAGGTCAGCGGCAACTTTGTCAAGTTTGACAACGTAGCTAACGGTGTCTCGGACGGAAACGTACATACCTTCACACTTACTCTTGCTGGCCTTGTAGCTGTTTCGGCTACCGACGGCGTTTGGGTGAAGGCTGGTAACGCCTGCTACCAAAGCACCATTGCTGGTCCCGGCTGCGGTGCCCCAGAGACCTACGACTTGGGTGGACAAATGGAGATTCGCTACTGCACGGTGATTAATGACCAAAAATCGGCATATACTTCCTCCGATAACGTTCTTCACCCAGCAGGGTCACTTAATGGGCAAAGAGGGTCTTATGGCATTCACATTGCTGGTATTACTGTGAATCTGTTTCGGTCAGATAACATGAATACCCCCTTCAAAACGACTACTACCAACGGAGAAGGGTTTTACACGTTTACTAATTTGCCCGCCGGAACTTACAAAGTTATTGTTGACAGCGACCACTTACCTACTGGTTGTAACCCAGCTGCTTCCAAGCTCATTAAGGTAGTAGACGATATGATTGCTATGCATGTTCCCAACAGTATGCTTCAAATACCGTCTACAAATTATACTGCTTTCAGGAACAGTGTTAACTTCTGGTTGGATACATACCTACCGAATGAGTGCAGCACTTTAGAAATCCAGCCAGATTGGACATATACCCGCGCTGGAGTTGACCCATATTTTTGCCCCTAGTAGAATGATTAGGATGAATTATTACTAAAAAATGCCACCTGTTTGGGTGGCATTTTTTAGTAACGATAGGTTTGTTTATCAGGTTTAGGGATTTTTAGTTGTTCTCGGAACGGGAGCGGGAGTGGGCCTGACTGTTGGTGCGGTCGGTGTCACTTTTACATTGGGACGTACCGGCGCGACGGGTGGCGCAGCTATCCCATTCAATTGAGCAGGATTTGGTTCTTTTGGCGGACGGGGTACACGTGGCGGGTGGGGCGGAGCAAGCCGGTTGGCTCCCCGGAGTGGTTCCAGCCGATTCATATGTAGTCTCATGTCACGAACTTGCCTATCCAACTGCCTCCTTTGCCTATTCAGATTTTCGTTTAAATTAATATTCAGGTTTTCGTTGAGTTTCAGGTTCATGTTATGATTCCGGCTCATGGAGCCAGCCAGGCGATTGCTGTGTTTGTCAATCTCGTCAGATAGTCTATCCATCTGTTCTTCAAGTTGCTCAGCCTCTTTTTCCAATTTTTCCAGTGGTTGCCGGGCAGCCTCTTGTTTAGCCTTAGTCACTTCAACTTGTTTATTTAGCTCTTCCAGACTGCTTTCCAGCTTTTTGATTTCCGGCTCAAGAGCGGCTAATTGCTTCTCCACGTCAGCCTGATTCAGTTTCTGTTTTCCGTCATTGTGCAAAAGCCGCTGATGCTTCTCAATTAATACATCCCGTTGCTCCATGAGTTTATCTTTCCGCCATTGCAACACCTCACTGTTCCGCTCAATTTCCTCGATTGGAAACCTGAACTTCTCCATCTGAAGACGTAGTGTCTGCATCTGCCCTGACCGTTGCTCCAAGAGTCTGCTGAGGCTTTCCATCTGCCGCTCGTGATAAGCCTGTTGCGGGTCTAATGAGTCGGGAGCTATGTTCAGTTGCCCAACAGTTGCCATAGCATCGCTAATCAGGGTATTGTAATTGACTTTTTCTACCTCCTTCAACACACTGTCCACATTAACGGGGAACGTACCAGCTACGTTGGCTGCGTCAAGGCTAGTTTTTATAATCGTATTGTAATCCAGTTGCGACAACCCTGCTGCCAGGCCGTTCATGCCATCATCGAAGGAGTTGTTTGTTTCGATAATGGTTAACAGGATATCGCGGTCGGGCTGCTTCACCCTATCGAGTGAGAGCTGACCTGTCATCACCTGATCGAGCTGGCCTTGCAGCCCAGCCACGCGGGTAGCGGGCAGCTTTTGCCCTTTCCAAATGACATAATCGACTTTTCGGTTGTCTGTAATGCCAAATTCTGTACCGTTGCCAGCTGTATGCTTCCGTGTTGACTGAGATTTGGCCACACGTGGTTTAGGCTGGGGATGTTGCTCCTCATGCTTTTGCATCGCATAGACCGATGCGCCAACGAGCAGCACCGTTGACACGGTTAGTACTGCTAGGCGGCTGTTAGACACGAAGGGTCGCGTGGGAACGCCCAGCATCCGATGGACCCGGTGCAGCAGGTGTTGCCGTTGCGAGGCAAACGCCATTGCCAGCGCAGGGGTTGGCGCGCTTTGCGTCAGACGGATTTCTTCCACACGGGCTAGTGCCTGCGCCAGTATGCGCCCGTCGCCCCCAATAACCAGCACGGCTAGATCGTCGCAACAGTGTTCACGTTCCTCCCGCACCCGCCCCGATAGCCACCATAGGGCTGGGTGGAAAAAAAACAGCACCTCTACCAGCGATTGCAACAGGTTGACGGCATAGTCGTGCCGCTTGATATGTGCTAGCTCGTGGGCCAGTACTGCCTCAACTTCCTGTATTGACAAATGAGTAGCCAAGCCCAGGGGCAGCAGCAGGACGGGCTTCACGGTTCCCACAACCATTGGTACAATGATCCGTGCTGATTCACGAACCTGGACCACCGCCTTAATCACCATTGCAGATCGTAACGTGTTTGTTATGCTGGCCCACCGCTTATCCACCGGTTTTGCGGCCGTTTGACTCAGGCGTTGCAGATACACCCAGCCTCCTGCCAGCCGTATGCCAAATAAGGTCACGCCAATCAGGTAAATAAAGACAAACTGGCTCAGGTGAATTTGAAGAAACTGTTTTGCCTGCTGATGCCAGGGAAGCGGCTGATGTCCTAATGTTTGGCTCAGTGCATGCCAGCGCATGGATAACGTTACGCTCATTACTGGACTGTTATCGATATTGACGATGGTAACGGCTGGCTCATAACTCCAGGCGAACGTAGCAATTGATAGCAATACCTGAGCCAGCAGCGCCAGCACACCCATCCGATAGCGTATATCGCTGGATCGGTTTTGAAGTAGGTGCAAAATCACTGCCGTTGGAAGCACTAACGCGAAGCCCTGCCACAGTGCGTGAAGGAGCGTCCAGCCGAGCGCATTGGCTACGGGACCGGACAGAAAATCAGTTAGGTTCATTGCCTGAGTTTAATTGATTTAAAAGTTTTTTTATCTCGTCTAATTCCTGTTGCGAAGCTCTGTGTTGCCCCAGTACCTGCATCACTAGTTTTGAGGCTGATCCTCGGAAGGCTGTTTCTACGAACCGATCGACCAGGCCGCGCTGCGTATCTTCTTCTGTTACAGCCGCTGCGTAGGTGTGCGACCGGTTGGTTTCTTCGCGGGTTAACAAGCCCTTTTCGTACATGATCTGCATAAGTTTTAGGGCTGTTGTGTAACCAATATCGCGGCTCAGACTTAGGCTTTCGTGCACCTGCCGCACCGTGCTGGGGCCACTGGTCCAGAGTACGTGCAGAATTTCCAGTTCAGAATCAGTAGGCTTCATAAATAAACTACGAATTGTTTCGTAGCAAACATATACGAAAGAATTCGTAGTTGCAAGCGGGTGAACAAAAAACATTTACATAGACTTATAATCATTCAGGTTTAGGCCTGTTATTTAAGAGAAATAAAGAAACCGGGCAACGCCTGGTATACGCTGATGCCTTTAACAGAGACTGTCGAAACTCTTACCCGTTCGCCCCGACATTTCATTGCGGAGACCATCGAATTAGAAAGTTGGGACACTGTAAAACCGTATTACGATGACCTGCTCAACCGCCCTATTGCCGGGGCGGACGATTTACGGCAGTGGCTCATGGATCGAAGTGAGCTGGAATCCTATCTATCCGAAAACTTTGCGTGGCGCTATATCCGTATGACCTGCGATACGGCTAACGAAGCCCTGGTTAATGAACTCAACTTCTTTATTGAGCAGATTCAGCCCGCTATGACATCATACGGCAATGAGCTTGATCTGAAAGCCGTGGATAGCCCTTACCTGAGTCAGTTGACAGACGAAGGCTATGAAGTGATGGTGCGGGGAATGAAAAAAGCTATTGACATTTTCCGGCTCGAAAACATTCCGCTTCAGACCGAGATTCAGACCGAAGAGCGAAAATACGGTGCTATAGTCGGTGCCATGACGGTAACTATCGATGGTCGCGAACTGACCTTGCCCGAGGCCAATGATTTATTGCAGTCGACGGACCGGGCCGTTCGTGAAACCGCCTGGCGAAAAATTTGGGAACGACGCTATAAAGATCACGATACGCTGGATGGGCTTTTCGACCGTTTACGTAATCTGCGTCATCAGGTAGCCGTAAATGCCGGGTTTGATAACTTCCGCGATTATTCATTTGCTGCGCTGGGTCGTTTCGACTACACCCCACAGGACTGTTTCGACTTCCATGAGTCGGTGGCCGTAGCGGTGGTACCAATGCTCAACCAACTGGCTAATCAGCGCAAGCAGGCGTTGAACGTCGATAGGCTTCGGCCCTGGGATAGCAAAGTCGACGTAGCGGGTCGTCCACCCCTGAAACCATTTGAGACCGGAGCCGAACTGCTCGAAAAAACAATTGCCTGTTTCGACCGGCTGGATAAGGACCTGGCCAATGATTTGCGCATCATGCGGGCAATGGGTCACCTCGATCTGGAGTCGAGGAAGGGCAAAGGACCGGGTGGCTACAACTACCCACTCGAAGAAATAGGGGTTCCATTTATTTTCATGAACGCTACGTCGAGCCTGCGCGATCTGGTAACGATGGTTCACGAAGGTGGCCATGCCGTTCATTCGTTCCTGACGCGTGATCTGCCCCTGAAAGCGTTTAGAAACCCACCCATGGAAGTTGCCGAACTGGCCTCCATGAGTATGGAATTGCTGACAATGGACCACTGGGATGTATTTT
>JAQBNX010000155.1 GCA_028288385.1 Spirosoma sp. | reverse complement strand
CGTGCCGACTTTTTAGACGCTATCGCTACCGAGATCGAGGCTATTGGCCCCGAATTAATTGACCGCGCCGTGCTCGAAAGCGGCCTGCCAGTGGGTCGGATTACGGGTGAACGGGGGCGCACAACGGGCCAGCTCAGGCTATTTGCCAATCTCCTGCGCGAAGGTTCTTGGGTGGATGCCCGCATTAATCCTGCCTTACCAGACCGCACACCCCTGCCTCGTGTAGACCTGCGCCGGATGCTGGTGCCGCTGGGGCCGGTAGTGGTGTTTGGGGCCAGTAACTTCCCCCTGGCCTTTTCGGTGGCGGGGGGTGACACGGCTTCGGCGCTGGCGGCCGGTTGTCCGGTGGTCGTCAAGGCGCATCCCTCCCACCCCGGCACGTCGTCGCTGGTGGGACAGGCCATTGTAACGGCTGCCAAGAAAACCGGGATGCCCGATGGCGTATTCTCCCTTCTCCATGCCGATAACGAGGTGGCGCAGGGACTGGTAGCTCACCCGGCCGTCAAAGCTGTTGGCTTCACCGGCTCGCGGGCGGGGGGTCTGGCATTACAGGGCGTAGCAAACAGCCGCGCTGAACCAATTCCCGTATATGCTGAGATGAGTTCTGTGAACCCGGTTGTCATTTTGCCGGGAGCGGTCGCTAAAGAGGGAGACAACGTAGCGGCCGGGCTGGCTGCATCGGTCACGCTGGGTGCCGGGCAGTTTTGTACCAATCCCGGGCTGGTTTTCCTGCTCGATTCACCAATGACCGACGATTTCCTGAACACCGTTGGCGAAAAAATCAGGGCTACTCCCCCGGCAACAATGCTCAACGCGGGCATTCATAAGGCGTTTCAAAGGGGCGTACAACAGATTCGGGTATTGCCGGGTGTGCATGTGCTGGCCGAGAGCGAAACCGTAGCCGATGACCACCGTACCGAAGCACAACCCGTGGTGCTGACAACATCGGCCCAACTGTTCCTGCTAAGTCCCGACATGAGCCACGAGATCTTCGGCCCCACTTCGCTGGTTGTCGTTTGTCAGACCGAAGCCGAACTGGATGAGTGCCTGCAGACGCTTGAAGGCCAGTTAACCACAACCATCTACGCCACAGAGGCAGAACTGAATCAATCGGCCTATAGCTGGATCGACGTTCTGCAACGCAAAGCAGGACGGGTGCTGTTTGGCGGATTCCCAACGGGCGTGGAAGTGAGCGAGGCCATGACACACGGCGGCCCGTTTCCGGCCACTTCCGATGGTGGACGTAGTACGTCGGTTGGAACGGGGGCAATCCTGCGATTCGTGCGACCCGTTACGTACCAGAGTTTTCCCGATGCCCTGCTGCCACTGGCCCTTCAGGATGCCAATCCCCTGGGTATTTGGCGAAACGTGGATGGAAAACTGACAAAATAAAAGCATAAATAGCAAGGCGAACCCGGAGTAAAATCGGGCTCGCCTTGCTGCTTAATTGAATTAATTCAACGGTCTGTTTCTCTGATAAGTTGTACTGGCCCGAGCAGGCCCGATGGCATAGGTTTCCAACTGGTCGCATCGAATGGAGTATAGCGGATGTCGACCATGTTGATGTCATAAAACTTTTTCCAGGTTGGCAACTGTCCATCGCGCAGCCGCATGTAGTTGGCCGACAGATTCACCACCTCAACCACCAGCCGGTTATCTGTCTGCCGTAGCAACGTAGCAGGAATGGTTAGTTCAAACGGCAGTGACCACGCTAGTCCTACTTCCTGTCCATTGAGCCAGACCCGGGCCGTTTCCCGGACATCGCCGAGCAAAAGCCGGTACGTTGCCAACGGGTTTATGGGTTCTGCCACCCGAAAGGTTGTTTCGTAACGGGCAGTGCCAGAAAAATAACCGGCCGAATCAGACAACGTAGTCCAGTTCCTTAATTGATTCAGTTGGGCTGGCTGCAGCCCTTCGGGTTTGCCCTTCACAAACGTTAGATTCCAAGGACCGTTTAGTTCATCAGCAATCGTCTTATTGGTTGGCTTTTTGACCTCCTTAACCGGCTGAGTGCGGTCATCAGGCGTCAAAAAACACGACTGACCCGGTAGTAACCGCAGCCACACCTGCGCTGATTTATTCTTTGTTAGGCGCACAGGCAGGATGGTGGTTTGATCCGTAAGCGGGTCGTAGTGAACCCAGCGGGTGTCCTGTTTCGCCAGCGAAATCCAACCCGATTGAAAGCGGTTCGCCAGGTTAGCAATGAAATAAATGGGCTTCCCTCCTGCCTGCTTTCGGATGAATGACAGTCCCAGCATAGCCATGGATTCAACGGGTACGTGCAGTGTTGCTAAGGTCTGGACCACATTGGCTGCTACCCGAACGGTTCTGAGCTGCTTCATTTCCCGGCCCAGTGTCTGAACCAATGTCCCACGACGGACAAACTCATAGAAGCCAGGAGCCTGCTGGGGCATAGCGTGTTCAAAAACAATTGTGGCCCCCTGTTTCGCCAAATCACGCAGACGACGTAATGTAGTCTCCGGCATGTACTGACAGGCTGGAATCAAAATCACCCGATACTGGCCTCCCGAAGCCATTATCTTACCAGAGGATACCGAAAGCTGAGCCAACTGCTTGTCCGATACGTAGTCAAAAGAGTACCCCCGTTGTCGGAGCGTATCGCACAACCGGCCAAACGGCAGGGGCAGTAGCCACCGGTCTACGTGGTGTACCTCCAGTTGATGAACCCCACCGGCCGACTTGGCCGGCGTTGCCCAAAGGTCGTGCATGGGAAAATAAACCAGCACGTCATTATCGGGACGGCTCATTTGCAGGCGGGTCTGGCAGCGTTCGACGTAGTGATTCAGCGCGGGCAGTTCGGACCAGAAATGCGACGTTGGTCCGTAGTTAGTCGATGCATAGAACAGCCAGCCGGGCCAGCGTTCATTGCTGGGCGAGTAGGTTATGCCGTGGTAGAAGATATGGTTAATACCCGCCGTAAACAGTTCATCCATCTGCGGCTTTAACTGGGATAGCGACACGTTGAAATGATTAGCCAGCCAGGTACCCGTTTCCGAACTAACCAGCCGTTTGCCCAGGAGATTAGCGGGTGATGAAGCAAACTTCATGGCTAGTGGGTGTGGTGTGCCGAAGTTGTCGACGTTATACCCGGCATCGACGCGCAGGCTCGGAATAGGAAACCGGCTGCTGCCAAACGATTCTGTTTCAGGAATGTCGGCCAGCGCATACAGATCGAGCAGATTGCCTGGCGACCCGTGTGCCTGATTGCGGGTCAGGTAACGGTGCCGGGTAGCCCACCCAGTCCAGGTTTTGGTAAATCCATCGGCTAGCAAGTCAGCGAGTGTTTCATAATAGTCCTGCCGGACGCGGATGTTGGCCTCTGTCTGGTTAGAATCCAAAAAAGCCCGAAGCTGACTATCCAGCGCGTAGCCCCGTCGTTTGTGGAACTCCGCCAGAAAATTACGGGTCCAGTTGGCTCCATACAGTTCGTATGAATCATTATACACCGCCCGGGGCCGTTCGGGTAAGGTAACGAGCGTCGAATCGAACCGGCGCAAGTACCCTGTTATCGCATTCTTATCGAAGTAATCAACAGCGGGTCCCGCCCCGCCCGGTGCCGGGCGTTTCACTTGTTGGTTTGTTGGCATCGATGTAAGCTGGTCACCGGTCAACTGCCACTGCTTAGCGGCCATGTCGGGCGTAACGTTTGGTCCACCAAACGGCCAGCCCGTACCCATCGACAGGTCGACACCCAGGCCGAGCCGGTTGGCTTCCCGAACCGTATGCGAAAAAACAGTCAGCCAACGCTGACTCAGAAACGGGATATACTGATTCTCATAGCCTTTCACGCCGTAGATGGGAATGATATGCACACCCCCTAAGCCTGCTTTGGCAAATTGCTCCAACTGCCGGGTCAGTTCGGGTTCGGTTACGGCACTCCCCATCCACCACCAGTACGTCCAGGGCCGGGCCGTATTTATGGGTTTTGCATGAAAGGTTTTGAGGGAATGCTGAGCCGTAGCCAGGCCAACCGGAGCGCAGGCCAGGGCGACTAGAAGGTGCAGGAAAAGACGAAATCGCATGGGTAGTGGGCAAAAAATAATGGGTAAACGCGCAGAACGTAAAGTTCA